>NZ_FOHT01000035.1:0-61575 GCF_900111425.1 Draconibacterium orientale
GCTAAGGATTTAACCAGGAGAGGAAAACCTGCTGGCTCTGTATTGCCCGAAGGTATTATTTTGAAGAAATACAAATAGCTAATAATGAGCAAAATGCTAAAAATAAAATTTGGATTACAACATAGAAGGGCAAGGGGTAAAAAATGAAATATTGACATTGAAAGCGAAGCAATCTAAAACTTATCTAAAATGAAAAACACCTGCTCAGCAAGAAAAGAAGCCCGAACCCTGCTGTTTAAATTGGGGTGCACCGGGGCAATATTTGCGGTGGTAAATAAAAACTTCGGACAGCGCGACAGTGAAGAGGAAAAGGCAACCGGACCCTTATGTGGCGAAGTTTTGCAAGAGAGCCATTTAATTCACCGGTTTTTTAATCCTACATAAACTAACATAACCAGCGGGCAATCGTATAGAGTACTATATATCAAAATCGGGGATTATGAAAACATTAGTACAAGTATTGACAGCGATCTTACTCAGTACAATCACTAGTACTGTGTTTGCACAAACCATTGGCATTAAAGCCGGATACACCTTATCGGATATGTTAATAAAAGAAGACGGGGAAATTATGAATGAAGCGCTGAATATGCGATCAGGCTTGCATTTTGGGCCAACTTTTGAGTGGGGAATTGGCGAAGGTGCCGGTATTGAAACCGCTCTATTGCTCACAACAAAAGGCATAAAAATGAACGAATCGGAGTCGTTCGAAAGTATAGCATATAGCATCAACTCGAAAGTAAACTTGTGGTACCTCGATATTCCGGTGTTTGGGAAATTGTATACCAACCTTAACGGCATAAAGGTTTACGGAATGTTTGGCCCGTACATTGGAATTGGCCTTAACGGAAAAACAAAAGTTGAGGAAACCAACGGCACAGAAAATTTCAGCGAGGAGTGGGACATTGTGTGGGGAGCAAACGAGGACGACGATTTGAAGCGCCTTGGGCTGGGTTTGGCTGTTGGTGGAGGTATCGAGGTCAGTTCGTTTGTAGTTGAATTTACGAGCCATTTTGGACTGAACAATATCTCGCCTCAAGCCGATGACGATGTTGTGGCCCGCAACCGTTCGTTTATGTTTTCGCTGGGCTACAAGTTTCGAAAATAAAGGTGAAACCAATTTTATTGAGAAAAATTCTATCAGACTATTTACCCTTTTTGTCTGTAGATATTCCTGCCTGCAGGCAGGTTCCCTTATAAAGGGAAAACAGCGTTAATGTAAAGTATATAAGCGGCCTGTAACCGGCTCTCATTATAAGGGGAGCTCTCGACAGAGTGAGGGGTAGATGGGAATATTAAAAGGTAGTCAGTCAGGGCTGCCGGTTATCAGCAAGTACAAAATGTAAAATATCCAATACCCAATCAGAAATTACCAATGTAAGAGTTTGTTGGAAATTGGGAATTGAAAATTCAGAATTGATTATTTGAGTAAGGTTCTCATTTTGCTCTGTCCTCCCCGGCGAAGTGCCTGTCCCGTTTGCAGCATCGGTAGAGAATTAGAGGAGGAGTGAATTTAATTTTTGCACCGTGGCTTTAGCCCGGTGATAAAAATGCACTTCAGGAAAGGGCTTTAGCCATTAACGACTAGTAAAGGCTAACAAAAACTTCGCATCCGAGTGGTATATTTCCACAAACCGGAAATTTACTAAGTTTGCACAAAATTACAACGATGAACATTTCAGGGAACTGGACATACAACGAAGATTTTGAATACGGAAACTCGGTAGGAGAGGTGGAGTTAACACAAAGCGGCAACGAGGTAAGCGGCGTATTTTCGTTTACCGAAGCGGTGGAAAACAACTACAGCATTCAGGTTACCGAAAAAGTAAAAGGCACTATCATTGACGGAAAACTGCTGCTGGAAAGCGTTGAAGTAAAAGCCCTGCAAAACGGCCGCGAAATCAGTTACCTACCCAATACTTTCGAAACGCACCGCATTACCGAAAACCAAATCATCGGCTCAACATTCGACAGCGAAAATGTGTGTGGCATTTTTGTGCTCGAACGAAAAGTTTGATTTTCACTTATTCTGCCCTAACTTGTAAGGAAATTAATCCTTATAAATGGCAAGACATGGGACTTGAAGATTTTTATAATCTAATTCGCCGGCAAGAGGAGATGGAAAAGCTTTATGCTGAGCGTTACGAGGGATTTAGCCGGGAGCTTCCTGCTGCTTTAACTTCTGTAGTATTCGATTACTGGCCTGAAATGGCTGAAAACCCGGTTAAATACAAGCCTTTGTTGTTCAATATTGGCGAAAAGTACATTCGCGAAATCTGGGAGGAATACAATAATTGTTACTCCTTAAACAGACGTAGCGGACCGATGGCCGATCTTCATCCGGTAGACACGATTGATAAATTAAAACTAAAATACGAAAAACGTTGCCAGGAATTAAAAAGAACTTACCCTGATGCAGGCGATGAATTTTGGGACGAGATTATCAAGGAAGATTATGAACGCGAAAAAAAGGATATTGTTTTTAAACTGGCAGTTCACGAGAAAATGAAAGCCGTATTTAATGCACATTATATCGATGATGTAATGGAATTTGAAAGCCATATTTTACGTTATTTCGAACGGGGAATGTACCTGATGTGTGCATTACGATATGTTGATGAGGTTTATTCGCTGAAGTAGAACCATTAGAATGCTTCAGTTGTTCTTCCCTCGCAATTGACAGTTCTGACAGGTATATTCCGGCAGCGGACAACGACCTTATTCATCCCTGCACAATACATTCCTGTCCGCTGCATTGATTCAATAAATAGCTCGTCATTACGATCCCGGTGAGTGAACGAATCGGGAGAAGTAATCTAATTTTAAGTCGCGGTATCATCATAACACTTCCTTGTGCATTAACGGACAACGAGGACAAAAAAAAGAGACGCGCACAAGGCAACGTCCCTCTTCAGATATATTAATCAACTCAAACACTATTCGTTATAACAATAGCTTCCGGGCAGGCAGAAGCCGCGTTTACTCCTCAACCGGTTCCGGTTTGCTTAATCGTTTGCGAACCGCCTGGTTGTTGTCGGCAATAATTTCGGCAACAGTGCGGGCAAAGGCACCAAAGGTTTCCACATCAACCACTTCCATGGCACGCAGATAGACCACAATTTTTTTGTTTACCAGTTCTAACACCTCCACTTTTATTTCCGAAGCGCTTTGTTGGGTGCTATCGTCGGCTTTTTCTTCTTCGTAGGCTATACGTGCTGTTTCGAAGGCCGTTTGTGCAAGCTGTAGCGCCGCAATTATTTCGGCACACCCCGACAGCAAGGCAATGGCATCCTGCAGTTTTGGCTGCGCCAGATCCTTAAGCATCGAGCTAACCAACGACGACTCAACAGCATAACTCTCTTTTGTTATTCCCATGCCATAACGTTCTATCACAGCGTTAACTTTCTCGGCTGCCGCCCGGATGGTGGCATCGGGGTGATGCAAAAATCCCGCAACCAGGTAGAATAACGAGCGCAATGGTTCATCGCGTTCTTCATCTTTTTCTTCCAGGTTGCTTTCGGCTGTAATGCGGTTAATCGATCCCGAAAGGCTAACCGACAGCGGCTCGAGGGCCGAAAACATAGCTGCCAAATGTACATCGGTGCTAAGGCTTGTGTTTTGGTATGCTCCAATAATACGCATACAGGCGGCGTCAACTTCTGTGACGCGACTTTTTGAGTTCAGTTTTTGAATCATTTTTTGTTGGATATTAGTGTTCGTAAAATGGTTACCATGAGCATCTGAAAAGGGTTCATCCTAAATTACAGGAGCTTAGTGGTAATTAATAATTGTCAATTTACGAGTTTTGAGAACTTTTGACGAAAAACGTTATTATGTTTTTCAACATAATACATGCTTGGCAGAATATAAAAGTAAGTTAAACATGCTTCTCGGGAGTATGCCCAAAACTAGAAACACGCGTTGAGGAGCCTTTGGGAGTATGCCCAAAGCAAGAAACCCACGTTAAGAACCCTTTGGGAGTATGCCCAAAGCAAGAAAACCACGTTGGGGAGCCTTTGGGAGTATTCCCAAAGCAAGAAAACCACGTTGGGGAGCCTTTGGGATTATGCCCAAAGCAAGAAACACGCGTTGGGGAGCCTTTGGGAGTATGCCCAAAGCAAGAAGCACACATTAGGGAACCTTCGGGAGTACTCCCAAAGCTAATGTTTTACAAAAATCTGTTATTTTTAAAGAATTAATACCCAAATTACCGGATACTTAAAGTTTTAACGCAGTGCAGACTAATAATGAAAACGTAATTTAAATAAACATAGAATGAAAAAATTAATTATTGGACTAATATTAATCTGGACAGGAGTGAATTTGTCCTACTCACAAAATTCCACTGCAGAACAGGAAGTTATTAATATCTCAAAAGAAAAATGGCAATGGATGGCTGACAAAAACGTGGAAAAACTAGCCAGGCTCTTTGATGATCGGTCAAAGTTCGTTCACATGAGTGGAACTTGGAATAAGGACAGAGAACTTGAAATCATTAAGACTGGAAGTATTTGGTACAAACAAGCCGATGTTCATGATGTAGTAGTGGAAATATTTGACAATACTGCTATCCTTTGGAATCGCATTACATTAGTTGCACATGTTAGAGGAGACGACGTTTCAAATGAATTTACAGTTACCGAAATTTATAAAAAAGGTAAAGAAGGATGGAAATTGTTAGACCTAACGTTTAGTAGTGTTCGAGACACTCATGAGATTGCAGCCAAAGTTAATCCTGAAAAACAAATTGTTGAACTCTCAAAGCAAAAATGGCAGTGGATGTCGGATAAGAATGTAGCAAAACTTAAGAATTTATTTCATGAGAATTCTGTTTTTGTACACATGGGAGGAAGTTGGGGAAAAGAACAGGAGATTAATATAATTGAAAGTGGTGGTATCCATTACAAAAATGCAGAAATTCATGAAGTTTCGGCTAATGTGATTGGAGACACGGCAATACTTTTGAATCGAATTACTTTGTTGGCAGTAGTCGGAGGAAATGAAGTTACAAATCCTTTTATGGTTACAGAAGTTTATAAAAAAGAAAATGATGAATGGAAATTAGCATCTTTATCATTTACAAAATTATTGAATTGATAAAAAAGCCAGCAGCTAACACGCGGTATTAGGCATGGCTGGGTTTGTGCGGATTCGACAAGTTGACGCTCTATACTACCCCTCGTTTGCAACGACTATGGTGTGTACACAACTTAAATATTCCCATTTTTCAAATGAATTTGCAACGATTTTTCGTTCGGAACAAGCTGACCAATTCGAATCAATTTTAGACGCCGAACGATTTTTTATCGATCTTTTACCCGGCGCTTTGTGTCTTCGTAAACTCAGCCATTCGCACCGGGCTATTGCCTGTCGCCCACTTCGGGGCTTTAAGCACCAAGGGTGCGTAATCAATAGCCCGGGGGAATCACCCGCAGGGAGCGCAGCCCCGGGGATAGGAGAGAAAAATGACAAAGGCGCAACTGCTTCCGGTTTTTGAAATACAACCCTACCTTGCGCCGCATATTAAAAAGTCGATTGTAAAGCAGAACCCCTAAAATAGTTGTGTGTACACCGTAGTTATAAACGCGGGGGAGATGGACTTATAATTTTCCAAAAACCAACGAATAAAAACCGTTCTTTATCAATCAATTTTCAACTCATCAAAAAAATGCAGAAATAGTTGCGTTTCCGCGGCTTGCCTATAAGCATGCATATTCGTTATAAGATTTTGAACATACAGACAAGTATTGGTGAGCTTATTTTTACAGGCTTTGCAAGATGTTGACTAATTTTGAAACCGAAGTTGACGCAAGTGTTGAACCGCATTAAAAATTTAAAATAAAAGATATGAAACGACTAAAACCGATTGTTGCAATAATACTCGCTCTTTGGGCATGGAGTACAAAAGGCGTATCTGCACAAAGCGGCGATCAGATGTTAGACGGTATTGGCGAAACCGGATTAATTGCCCGTTATACGCTGGAAGAAAATGCAAAAGACTGGTCGAGGAATAACCTGCATGGAAACATTCAGGGTTCCGGCTACGAATTTATCGATGATGAAATGTTCGGCAAGGTAATCGCATTGTCCGGCGACGGGAAAACTTATATAACCATCCCCGGCGAATTGCTGGCAGGCGAGGAGTCGCTGAGTATTTCGGCCTGGGTTTATTTGCGTTCGGCCGAAGGTGCTGCGCCACTTTTCGATTTTGGCAAAAACGGTAAATCGACTTTTAGTGCAGCTCCCGCCGGCGACAACGGTTTTATGGCACAGGTTGGTGCTTACAACACCAATTCGGAGGCAGCTGCATTAAATAAATGGAACCATGTGGTGGTGGTTATCAATGTTCCTGAAAAATCGTTTGCTACCTACCTCAATGCTGAAAAGGTTAGCGAGGTAAAAGATGTTGAGGTGGAGCTGAAGCAACTGTTCGATGGCCGGAAAGGCAACGATGATCAGTTTGTAATTGGGAAATCATTGGCTGCAAACAATGCTTCATTGGATGCAAAACTACACGATTTCCGTATCTACCGGATTCCTTTAAACGGAAGACAAATTGGATGGATCAACTTTAGCGCCTTGCATAAAGAGGAAGCCGAAGAGATGATGCGTAACCGACAAGAAGCAGAACTTCAGGAGTTTCCGGAAACAACTCCACAGTTGTATAACGTGTATTTAACCGAAGTTCCAACGATTGAAGTGGAAACCGAAGTGGGTTTTTTGCCGCGCTTGCCACGTTTTGTAAAAGGCGTTTACAGCAATAATTTCGATGGGCCCGAGGTACGTGTGCTCTGGCCGTCGCCCGAAGATAACAGCGTAGTACAAAAGCCCGGGAAATACACCGTAACAGGGCGGGTTGCCGGAACTGCTATTCAACCCAAAGCAATTGTTACGGTGGTTGAGCATAATCACGATCACGCTGCGCCACACCGCACACTGGAGGCTTTTAATTTGGATGAGGTACAGCTAACAGCAGATCTGCATAACCACGAAACAAAATTTATGGAGAACCGCGATAAATTCGTTAAAGGCTTGCTGGTAACCAATCCTGATAATTTCCTGTATATGTTTCGAAATGCTTTTGGTCAGGAACAACCTGCAGGTGCCGAGCCTCTGGGCGTTTGGGACAGCCAGGAAACAAAATTGCGCGGTCATGCCACAGGTCACTACCTCAGTGCTTTGGCACAGGCTTATTCAAGCGCTGCTTACGATCCTGCTATCCAGACCGGGTTTGCCCAAAAAATGGAGTACATGGTGAATACCTTGTATGAATTATCGCACCTATCGGGAACGCCTAAAACTGCAGGCGGTGAGTCGGTATCAGATCCTTTGGCCGTCCCTCCCGGACCGGGAAAAGTTGATTTTGATTCGGACTTGAGCGAAGACGGTATCCGCACCGACTACTGGAACTGGGGGAAAGGATTTATCAGTGCCTATCCGCCCGATCAGTTTATTATGCTGGAACACGGCGCAAAATACGGAACCGATAACGATAAGGTGTGGGCGCCTTATTACACTTTGCATAAAATATTGGCCGGTTTAATGGATATTTACGAAGTGAGTGGCAACAAGAAAGCACTTGACATTGTAGAAGGAATGGGAGACTGGGTACATGCTCGTTTAAGTGTGGTACCAACCGAAACGCTTATCAGCATATGGAACACCTACATTGCCGGAGAATTTGGCGGAATGAACGAAGCGCTGGCACGATTAAGCCGCTTAACGAATGAGCCTCGTTACCTTGAAACGGCGAAGTTATTCGATAATATCCGCGTATTTTTTGGCGATGCCGAACATTCACACGGATTGGCGAAAAACGTTGATATGTTCCGCGGATTGCATGCCAACCAGCACATTCCGCAAATTATGGGAGCACTGGAAATCTATCGCGATTCGAAGGACCCGGAATATTTCGATATTGCCGATAACTTCTGGAATAAAGCCACCGGCGATTACATGTACAGTATTGGTGGCGTTGCAGGTGCCCGTAATCCTGCGAATGCCGAGTGTTTCACTGCCCAACCGGCTACCTTGTACGAAAACGGTTTCTCGGTTGGCGGACAGAATGAAACCTGTGCAACGTATAACATGCTTAAATTAAGCCGCAACCTGTTCCTGTATAATCAGCAGGCCGAATTGATGGATTATTACGAGCGCGGGTTGTACAACCATATTCTGGCATCGGTTGATGAAGATAGTCCTGCAAACACCTACCACGTGCCGTTGCGCGCCGGTTCGGTTAAGCAGTTTAGCAATGCCGATATGGACGGTTTTACCTGTTGTAACGGAACAGCGCTCGAAAGCAACACAAAATTGCAGAACTCCATATATTTCCGTAGTGCAGATAACGATGCATTGTATGTAAACCTTTATGTGCCATCAATCCTGAAATGGACAGATAAGGATATTACGCTTACACAAACAACTGCTTATCCGAAGGAAGACCATACAACATTAACCATCAACGGTAGGGGTAAATTCGATTTGAATGTACGTGTGCCGCACTGGGCCACCAAAGGATTTTTTGTAACCGTAAATGGCAAGAAACAAGAGGTAAAAGCGGAACCGGGAACATATCTTACCATCAGTCGCAAATGGAAAGACGGCGATAAAGTGGAGTTGCGCATGCCATTTCACTTTTATTTAGAGCCGGTAATGGATCAGCAAAACGTTGCCAGTTTATTTTACGGACCTGTATTGTTGGCTGCCCAGGAAGACGGTCCACGCAAAGAATGGCGTAAAGTAACACTTGATGCAGACGACATTAGCAAATCGATTTCAGGTGACCCGCAGAAACTGGAGTTCGAAATTGATGGGGTGGTTTACAAACCGTTCTACGAAACCTACGGGCGTCATTCGGTTTATTTGGATGTAACTTTGAAATAGCCATACGCTGAGGGGTACAAACGCATTTATTGGAAAAATCCGATTCGTATAAAACAAAAACGAACCGGATTTTTTCTTTATGGCATTCGCCATTTTGTTGCATAGCCCTGCGGACTAGGCTTGATGACATTGCACCTTTGGCGCAAATTATTTTGTTTTAACTCGGAAACCACAAGGAATATCAAGCTCCAAAGGAGCGCAGTCACATAGCCTTGTCCGAAGGGCAAGGCAAGGTAGATGATAAAATGAAAATAAGCTCCAAAGGAGCGTAGTCACATAGCCTTGTCCGAAGGGCAAGGCAAATAGGATAATCCAAAATTAAGCGCCAAAGGTGCGTGGTGTTATACACATTTTGTATTTTAGAAAGAAAATAAAATGTTATGCCACAATCATTAGTCAAAAACTATGTCCATTTAACCTTTAGTACTAAAAACCGATATCCGTTAATTACCGAATCAATAAAAGCGGAATTATTCGATTATCTGGGAGGCGTTTGTAAAGAGTTGGAATCGCAGCCAATAATTGTTGGAGGAGTAAACGATCATGTTCATTTGTTGTTTAATCTATCGCGAAAAATTGCCCTTATGAGCCTTGTTGAGAAATTGAAAACACATTCTTCGAAGTGGATAAAAGGGAAGGGAGCCGAGTTTGCCGACTTTTATTGGCAACATGGCTACGGAGCTTTTTCCGTTAATCCGAAACAGGTTGAAATTGTTCGGGAGTATATTCAAAACCAGGAAATGCATCACAAAACAAGAGCATTTAAAGAGGAATACCGACAATTTCTGAAAGAGTATGCGGTTGAGTATGATGAACGATTTGTTTGGGATTGATCTGGTCTACTGCGCACCTTTGGCGCTTTATGGCTTTTGCCTTTAATGCGCATAGCCCTGCGGACTATGCTTGGTGACCTTGCACCTTTGGCGCAAATATGCATAGCCCTGCGGACTATGCTAAATGACCTTGCACCTTTGGCGCAAATCATATTCATAAATCTGAACCTTTAGACCAAATCAAGCTCCAACGGAGCGTAGTCATATAGCCATGTCCATCGGGCATGGCTAACGGTAAACGCATAAACAAGCGCCAAAGGTGCGTAGTCCGTTTATTGGGGCCACAGGAAGGAAAGATTAAATCCATTGGCACAAAAAAAGCCGCTTCAAACGAAGCGGCTTTTCTATATAGCTCGAATAAGCTCTATTCTTCTCCTTCTTCAGGTTTTGAATAATCCATAGCCGCCATACGCTGGTATGATGCGTAACGCCATTTTGCGTTATCTTCAGCAGCTGCGAACAATTCATCAGCTTCAGCAGGGAACGATTTCTTCAGTGAAGTATAACGAACCTCGCCGTTCAGGAAGTCCTGGAATTTGGTCCATTCCGGTGCTTTCGAATCCAATTGGAATGGGTTTTTACCCTCTTCTTCCAACAGCGGATTGTAGCGGAACAGGTGCCAGTATCCTGACTCAACAGCTTTTTTCTCCTCTTCCTGGGTACGTCCCATGCTCGAACGCAATCCGTGGTTGATACATGGAGAATAAGCGATAATGATAGAAGGACCCGGATAAGCCTCAGCTTCTTTCAGTGCTTTAAAGTACTGCGACTGGTTAGCTCCCATGGCTACTTGTGCAACGTAAACGTAACCATAGCTCATCATCATGGCGCCAAGGTCTTTTTTACGTACTTTTTTACCCGATGCGGCAAATTTAGCAACTGCTCCAACCGGAGTAGATTTCGACGACTGACCACCAGTGTTAGAGTAAACCTCGGTATCCATAACCAATACGTTTACATCTTCGCCGCTTGCCATTACGTGATCTAAACCACCGTAACCAATGTCGTAAGCCCATCCGTCGCCACCAAATACCCAAATCGATTTTTTAACCAGGTATTGTTTCAACGATAGGATGTCTTTTGCATATTGGCTGTCGCTTGCACCAATTGCGTCAAGAACTTTTTTAGAAGCAACTACAGAACCTTCGGCATTGTCTTTCTGCTCCAGCCATTCGCCAAATACTTCTTTTTCTGCATCAGAAGCACCATTTGAAAGGGCAGTAGTCATTATGTCGGCAATACGATCGCGTTGTGCGCTAACACCTTCAGCGAAACCAAAACCGTATTCGGCATTGTCTTCGAACAGTGAGTTAGCCCATGCCGGACCATGACCCGACTGTTTGTGTTTACAGTATGGAGTTGATGGAGCAGAACCACCATAGATTGAAGAACAACCTGTAGCGTTGGCAACCATCATTCTTTCGCCGTAAAGCTGAGTGATAAGTTTAATGTATGGCGTTTCACCACAACCTGCACAAGCTCCCGAGAACTCGAACAATGGCTGAGCGAACTGTGAGTTTTTAACTGATTTTGTTTTGTCAACAACAGTTTCTTTAACCGTAACTTTTTGGTCCATGTAGTCCCAACGACCAACTTCTGCCTGCTGTGTAGCAAGAGGCTTCATTACAAGGGATTTTACTTTAGAAGGACAAACATCGGCACAGTTACCACAACCTGTACAGTCAAGTGGCGATACCTGGATACGGAAATTCAATCCGCCAAATACTTTGGCCGGAGTTGCAGTTTTTGTTTCGGTTCCTGCAGGCGCTGCTTCAACCTCTTCTTCTGTCATCAGGAACGGACGAATAGCTGCGTGAGGACAAACGTAAGCACATTGGTTACACTGAATACAGTTTTCTACCTGCCATTCAGGAACGTTTACTGCGATACCGCGTTTTTCGTAAGCTGCTGTTCCCAATGGGAATTGACCATCTTCTGAACCTGCAAAAGTAGAAACAGGAAGATCGTCACCTTTTTGTGCGTTGATTACGTCAACCACTTTAGTAATGTATTCCGGACGATCGGCATCTACAGCTGCCTCTTCAGCAACAACGATGGCTGCCCATTCAGCAGGAACATCAACTTTAACTACGTTTTTACCACCGGCGTCAACCGCTGCGTAGTTCATGTTTACAATGTGCTCACCTTTTTTACCGTACGATTTTACAATGGCAGCTTTCATTTGCTCAACAGCCATTTCGTAAGGAATTACCTCAGTAATTTTAAAGAAAGCTGATTGCATAATGGTGTTGGTACGAGTTCCCAAACCAATCTCTTCACCCAGTTTAGTGCCGTTAATGATGTAGAAATTGATTTCGTTTTCGGCCAAATATTTCTTCATGGCATCAGGCAACTGTTTTTTGGTTTCTTCTGCGTCGTTGATAGAGTTCAGCAAGAAAGAACCACCTTTTTTCAGGCCTTTCAGCACGTCGTACATGTTTACGTATGCCGGAACGTGACAAGCAACAAAGTCAGGAGTTGTAACAAGGTAAGTTGATCGGATTGGTTTATCCCCGAAGCGTAAGTGTGAACATGTGAAACCTCCCGACTTTTTCGAGTCGTACTGGAAGTATCCCTGGCAATATTTATCTGTTGCGTCACCAATAATTTTAATCGAGTTTTTGTTTGCACCAACAGTACCGTCAGAACCCAAACCGTAGAATTTAGCCTGGTAAGTTCCTTCCGGAGTCATGTTGATTTCTTCTTTCAATGGAAGTGATTTGAATGTCACATCATCAACGATACCGATTGTGAAGTTGCCTTTTGGCTCTTTCATTTCAAGGTTTTCGTAAACCGAAAGAATTTGAGATGGCGTAGTGTCTTTTGAACCTAAACCGTAACGACCACCAACAATAACAGGAGCATTTTCTTTTCCGTAGAATTGCGATTGTACGTCAAGGAATAAAGGCTCTCCGGTTGATCCCGGCTCAGCAGCACGGTCTAATACTGCAATACGTTTTACTGAATCAGGCAATGCTTCAACAAAGTGTTTTGCCGAGAACGGACGGAACAAGTGTACCGACATTAAACCAACTTTTTTGCCTTGAGCAGTTAAGTAGTCGATCGTTTCTTTAATGGTTTCAGTAACCGAACCCATTGCAATAATGATGTTTTCAGCATCAGGGGCACCGTAATAAGTGAAAGGACGGTATTTTCTACCTGTGATTTCGCTAATCTGGTCCATGTAATCAGCTACGATATCAGGAACTGCATCGTAGAATTTGTTGGCTGATTCTTTTGCCTGGAAGAAAATATCAGGGTTTTGAGCAGTACCACGGGTTACAGGATTTTCAGGGTTTAACGCACGATTGCGGAATTCCTGAATGGCTTCCATGTCAACCAAAGGTACAATGTCTTCCTGAGCGATAGCTTCAATTTTCTGAATTTCGTGTGATGTACGGAATCCGTCGAAGAAAGCGAGGAAAGGAACTCTTGATTTCAGTGTAGCTAAGTGAGCAACACCTGCAAGGTCCATTTCTTCCTGTACCGAACCTGCAGCCAACATTGCAAAACCTGTTTGACGGGCAGCGTAAACGTCGCTGTGGTCGCCAAAAATTGATAATGCATGACCGGCCAGGGCACGTGCACTTACGTGAAATACGGTTGGTAATAACTCACCTGCAATTTTGTACATGTTAGGGATCATTAATAATAAACCCTGTGATGCAGTGTAAGTAGAAGTTAAGGCACCCGATTGCAATGCTCCGTGAACAGCACCGGCAGCACCGGCTTCACTTTGCATTTCTGCCAAACGTACAGGGCGACCAAACATATTTTTCTTTCCAAAAGCAGCCCATTCATCAACGTACTCTGCCATGGTTGACGACGGAGTGATAGGATAAATACAGGCGACTTCGCTGAACATGTAACTCATATACGCTGCTGCGTAATTACCGTCACATGTAACCATCTTTTTTTGTTTTGCCATCTTTATTCGTATTTAATTATTTAGTTTAAAATTGATATTTTTTGGTTGTATTTCTTGAGATTCCTCGCTTTGCTCGGAATGACAGTTTGCTGTGGATGAGTTATTGGGAGGGAAGTTTTGGCGGCCAAGCCGCCAAAACTTCCCTCCCAATAACCTTTTCACAACTATATTGTTGTCATTCTGAGCGAAATGCAATGAAGCGAAAGAATCTTTTCATAATCATCAAATTTTGTTTTCTAGTACAAAAATCCAAATAGCCACAACGGAATTTTATTTCCTTCGCCAACCTCAATTACATCAGAGGCAGCGTAAATTCCTTTTTCGGGTTTCAGTTTTCGTCCGCCAACATTGAACTTGTATTTTCCGTTGACACAAAAATCAGCAACCGGCGATTTCGCCAGCTCGCAGACATAACCTACCTGGTTATAAAAGAACGTTTGTCGAACCGTGGCTTTATCGAAGTTATTCGGAGCAATAGCGTTTAGCAGATTGGTGTTTTGCATATATACTTTGTCCGGCTTCTTCATCTGGTCATCATCACTTCCACCATTCTCATAAAGCAGGTTGATGAGTCGGGCGTGCTTCAGATATTTCAGGTAATTCATAATTGTTGCACGCGACGTTTCAACTGAACTTGCTAATTTACTAACATTTGGTGTAAAAGGCGTTTCAGAAGCGATGATGTGCAACAGCTTTCTGAGTTTTGGAAGGTATTTAAATTCAATCTGGTTAATGTACGGAACATCGATCTCAAGCGCCAGGTTGATATTCTTTAACAACTTGTCGATATAAAAATTCGGGTCGTGAATGTAGTAGGGGAAATAACCATGTCGCAAATATTCGTCGAAATACGCCAGCGGCCTGATTTCGTCAACCACTTTCTGAGCAATTTCAATGTGGTTGTTCAGTATTTCCTCCAGGGTGTATGTTCTAAAATTGCTTCCTGTTTCATGATTGAGGTACTCGCGAAACGATAATCCTTCCAGATGGTAAATGCTTGCCATTCCTTCCAAATCAGGATTATCTTCGGTAATACGCAATACCGGCGACGAGGTGAAAATAATTTTCAGGTCAGGAATTTCATCCAGACATTTACGCAAATCGGCCGACCAGTCGGGGTACTTTTGTATCTGATCGAGTAACAGTACTTTTCCTCCACGTTTGGCAAATTCGTCGGCAAATGAACTGATTTTGCGTTTGGTGAAATAAAAATTATTCAGGTTAAGATACAGTACATCGTTGCTGTCGGGGTGATGCGTTTTTATGTAGTCGAGCAAAAATGTTGTTTTTCCAACACTCCTGAATCCTTTGATACAGATAAGCCTTTGGTTCCAATCGATATTGTTCATCAGCTCTCTTTGGATGGTATCTTTTGAACCCTGAAGTAATGACTTATGTACTTGTTGAAAAAATTCCAATGTTTACGATTTTAGATTAAATTGAGTTTGTAGAATTTGTAATCTCTACATAGCAAATTTAATAAATTTATGTAATGTATGCATGTTTATTTTGTCAGTATAACCAAAATATTAAATGGTTAATATTGGATTAATCTGGGGCTAATTTACACTAAGCCAGAGAATCCCATAAAAGCCATTGCAAGAATACCCGCTGCAATTAACGCAATCGGGGTACCTTTTAATCCTTTTGGTACATTTTGCAGATCGAGGTGCTCGCGAATACCGGCAAAGATGATCAGTGCCAGCCCAAAACCAATGGCATGCGACGTTGAAAATATTACGCCTTCCAGAAGGTTAAATTCGTTTTGCACGGTAAGAATAGCAACACCTAAAATAGCACAGTTGGTGGTAATAAGCGGAAGGAAAATTCCCAGCGCCTGGTAAAGCGGAGGACTTACTTTTTTCAGAATGATCTCCACCATTTGCACCAACGATGCGATGACCAAAATAAAGGCTATGGTTTGCAAAAATCCTAATCCGAATTTTTCCAACACATAGTTTTGTATCAGGTAGGTTACAATTGTTGCCAAAATCATTACAAAGGCAACAGCGCCGGTCATACCAATTCCGGTCGATACTTTTTTGGAAACACCCAAAAACGGGCAAATTCCCAAAAACTGCATTAAAACAATGTTGTTTACAAGTATGGCGCCTATTACAATTACTAAATAGTTCATCTTCTATCCTCCTAATTCTTTTTCATTCGGTTGATCAATGCAATCAGGTATCCGAGAACAATAAATGCTCCGGGTGCCAGCACAAATACAAGTGTTACGTAGTTCTCGGGGTAAATGGTAATGTTGAATAATTTACCGCTTCCCAATATTTCTCTGATACTTCCGAGTAAAACAAGGGCGAAGGTAAATCCCAATCCAATTCCAAGTCCGTCGATGGCTGAAGAGACCACATTATTTTTTGAGGCGAAAGCTTCAGCACGACCCAGTACAATACAGTTTACCACGATTAACGGAATAAACAGTCCAAGGCTTTTGTACAAAGCAGGAACAAAAGCCTGCATCAACAGCTGAACTACCGTAACAAACGCAGCAATAATTACAATGAAACTCGGAATTCTGACTTTCTCGGGAATGGCATTTTTTACCAGCGACACTACAATGTTCGACATCAGCAAAACAAAAGTAGTGGCCAGTCCCATACCAAGTCCGTTAATTGCCGACGAGGTAACACCCAAAGTTGGGCACATTCCCAGCAGCAATACAAATACCGGATTTTCTTTTAAGAAGCCTTTTGAAAAGTTTTTCCACTGATTCATAACACGAAATTATTGTCCGGAATCTCCGGTGGTTTTATTGTTTTTATAAGTACTGTATGCTCTTGTTAATGCATCAAGAAATGCACGAGAGCTAATTGTAGAAGCGGTAATCGCATCAATGTCACCTCCATCTTTCGACACGGTAAAATTGGTCGTTTCAGGATTTTTGCCGATTACATATTGATTTGGTTTTTCAGGATTGCTGAACCAAACGCCCATTTTTGATCCTAAACCTGGTGTTTCGGCATGTTCCAAAACTGAATAACCCGAAAAGTTACCGTCTTTATCAATACCGGCCATAATGGAAATGAATCCGCTAAAACCGCTTTTTGTATAGGTTTTTATGGCTGTTCCTACCAATTCTCCGTTTTTATAGGCCGGGAAGAATTCCAATGAGTCTTGTCCTTCTCCGGGACTTAAAACCATTGTTTCTCCCAACTCGTCAAATTCGGGCAATACTGTTTTAATTGCCTCGGTTTGTGCTTTCAATTTTGCCACCTCGATCGGGCCTTTTGTAAAATCGTATACAAAACCCAAAACTGCTGCAGCAATACCTGTTACCAAAACAAGCGTAAGCACCATATTTATAAAACTCGATTCTCGTTTTGCCATTTTACTGTCCTCCAAATCGTTTAGGTTTAACATACATGTTGATCAGTGGCACAAACGCATTCATAATCAGAATTGCGAACGAAATACCTTCGGGATAAGCGCCAAACATACGAATGGAGATCGTGATCAAACCAATTCCAACGCCGTAGATCAATTGTCCTTTTCCGGTCATTGGTGAAGTAACCATATCGGTGGCCATAAAAATAGCTCCCAGCATTAAACCGCCGGTAATTACATGATAAACCGGGTTTACATACATTTCAGGGTTTATTAGCCAGAAAATACCTGATACCACCAAAACGGTAAGTATAATCGATACCGGCGTTTGCCAGGTAATCACTTTTTTCCACAGCATATACAAACCCCCAATAATCAGCAGTATTGCTGAAATTTCACCCATCGAACCATTGTTGAATCCAATGGCCATATCAGATAAATCAGGCAGCCCCTGAAGTTGCGAAACCGGAATGCCGTTTTTAATCCCTTCTTTAATTACTGCCAGTGGTGTAGCTGCCGAAACCGAATCAACACTCATCATGCGGGTTGCAGGCCACGATGTCATTTGCACCGGGAACGAGATCAACAGGAAAACCCTACCTACCAAAGCCGGGTTAAATACGTTTGATCCTAAACCTCCGAACGAAAGTTTGCCAACTCCCATGGCTGCAATTGCGCCAATAATTATAATCCACCACGGAAGGCTTACCGGCACATTAAAAGCCAAAAGCACACCGGTGATCAATGCCGATCCGTCGGTAATACTTGGTTTTACCTTCATTATATATTTTTGAATGAGGAATTCAATGGCCAGGCACGACAGGATTGAAATTAATCCAACCCGAACGGCATCGAGGCCAAACATATAAATACCCCAAAGCATGGCCGGAATCATCGCATAAACCACCCGAAGCATAATCTTCTGGGTTGATTCGCTCGAATGAACGTGCGGTGATGGTGAAACTGTTAATAATTTACTCATTACTCAGCTGTTTGTTTTTCTTTCTTTTTGACGTCATCCTGAACTTGTTTCAGGATCTGAAGTAGATTCCGAAACAAGTTCGGAATGACGATTGGTTTGATTTTTATTTTTTACGAGAACGAATCATCGCTCCAACTTTACCTTTTCCAAAACGGATATAATCAAGCAGCGGACGACTTGACGGACAGGTGTAACTGCATGAGCCACATTCGATACAATCCATTATACGTTCGTTTTCTGCACGATCGAAAATTTGCTTTTCACCTAAAGTCATCAGCAGGTATGGTTCCAGTCCCATTGGGCAAACCGACGTACAACGCGAGCAACGAATACAGGCTTGTATTTCTTCGCGTTTACTTTCTTCTTCCTGTATCAGAAGAAGTCCTGAAGTACCTTTTGTTACAGGAACATCGAGCGATGCAATGGCGCGTCCCATCATTGGGCCACCACTGATAATTTTACCTGTATTTTCAGGAACACCGCCGGCTGCTTCAATCAATTCCGATGTAGCAGTACCAACGCGCACCAAAAAGTTCGATGGTTTTTCAAGGCCTTTTCCGGTTACGGTAACTACGCGCTCAAACAATGGTTTGTTTTTCTGAATGGCTTCATAAACGGCAAAAGCAGTACCTACGTTGCTCACCACTGCACCAACTGCAATTGGCAGAGCGCCCGAAGGAACTTCTTTTCCTGTAACAGCATTGATGAGTTGTTTTTCACCTCCCTGCGGGTATTGAACTTTAAGTGGTTGAACGCTTACGCCTTTATAAGCGCTGCATTTTTCATTCAGCAGTTTAATCGCGTCGGGCTTGTTGTTTTCAATACCGATAACGGCTTTGTCAACGCCCATGGCTTTCATCAGCAACTGGATACCCACCATAATTTCGTCGGCTTTTTCCAACATTAAACGGTGGTCCGATGTCAGGTAAGGTTCGCACTCCACGCCGTTAATCAACAGCACTTCGGCTTTCATTCCTTTTGGCGGCACCAGTTTTACGTGGGTAGGGAAGGTTGCACCACCCAAACCTACGATTCCGGCTTCCTGAATCTTTTTCACGATTTCAGGTCCGTCAACTGAAATTTCTTTTACCAAATCTTCCGAGCGGTCAATTCCTTCAATCCATTCATCGCCATCAACAGCAATAAAAATACCTTGTTTGGGATAACCCGAACTGTCGGCTGAAAAGTCAACCTTGGTAACTTTTCCTGATACCGATGAATGGATATTTGTAGAAACAAAACTGCTGCTTTGCGCAATTACCTGACCTACTTTTACCTCGTCGCCTTTTTTTACTACCGGAGTAGCCGGCGCACCAATGTGCTGAGCTACCGGGATAAACACTGTTTTTGGAAGTGGCAGGACCTCGATTTTTTTATCTTTCGATAACTTATTTTCGGGAGGATGTACTCCGCCTATTTTGAACGTTTTCAACATCCTGTATTAATTTACTGGTTTAGTTTCTTTTTTTTCTACCGGTTTTACTTTCCGTGGAGGAAAGTTCTCTTCGATGATAGCACCTGTTGGGCAAACGGCCACACATTTGCGGCACAGTTTACACTTGTCGGAATCGATGTATGCCAGGTTGTTTTCCATGGTAATAGCGTCAAACGGACATTCTTTTACACATTTTCCACAACCGATACATGCAACGCTACAAGCTTTGCGTGCTACGCCACCTTTATCCTGGTTGCGGCACGATACCACCACTTTCCGGTTCTTTGGCATCTTTTTGCGCAACTCGATCAAGTCTTTCGGGCAAGCATCAACGCAGGCTCCGCAGGCCACACATTTATCGTCGATAATTTCCGGAATACCTGTTTCGGGATGCATAACAATGGCATCGAAATCGCAGGCATCATAACAATCGCCGTAACCCAAACAGCCATACTGGCAACCGGATTCGCCGCTGTAAACCGATGAAGCGATAGCGCAGGTAGTTGCTCCGTCGAAACTGCTTGTTTTTGGGCGGTGTTCGCAGGTGCCGTTACAACGAATGTAAGCCACACGCGGATCTTTCTTAACGGCTTCAAGACCAAGGATAGAAGCCACATTGTTCATGGTTTCGTTTCCACCAACCGGACAGTTTAAATCGCCCAATGCACTCGCTTTTACACAGGCTTCGGCAAAAGCTCTACAGCCTGCATATCCACAACCTCCGCAGTTAGCTCCCGGCAATGCTTCGTCAACATCGTCGATGCGCGGATCTTCAACAACTTTGAATTTCTGTGCCACAAAATATAGAATTACCGCTGCTGCGGCGCCAATTACGGCTAATGTGACAATTGTATATACAACCGTGATACTCATTTTATTCAGCGTTTTCTTCGAGTTCGAATTTCAATACTTTTTTTAATAAATGCCTAAAAAAATATAATGTTATATAGTATGGTACAAGAATGAATAAGGAGAGGAGCCCCGATTTTAGTTCGTCACCGGTAACTTCAAGGGCGATAATCAGGGTGCTCAAAACAACAAAAAACGGAACTACATAGCCCCAGGTAAGTGCGGTAAAACCTTTTGATTGTTTAAAAAGAATGGTAACCTCGTCGCCAATTTTGTAGTTGCCTTTATATTCAGTAACCTCAATTTCCTTGTCCTGGAAATCGGAAACCGAACATGCGCCTTGTGCGTGACAAGTTGAGCAGGCCGATTGGCTTACAATATTCACAGTAAGCGAGGCTTTTTTTATTGCCTTAACAAATCCTTTATGTCGAATTGTAGATTCCGTAGCTGTAAATTTTGCTATTTGCAGATGGCAAAACTATATAATAAATTGAATCTCGATATGACAAAAAAGCAATTTTTCTGAAAACAGGACTATTTATAAGTAGTCTAATTTAGATTGTCGAACGTTTCAATAATTGGTTCGAAAAAGTGCAGGAAAACGTTCTGAATTTAAGTTCAGATTTAAATTGTAAACTGGTCTTTAATGCTTGGTTTTGTGTTGTTAAAGTGTAGTTTGTTTATTGTCTGTTGATCTTGTTTTAGCTAAAAATGGAATAAAATCTACTCTTCCTTTTGGGCTTCATCTTTCAGCGAATCCACATCCCATGCACAATCAGTTTCGTGAATGGAATAGTTTTTTTCGGCCTGCAAGGTTTCTTTTACCTGTTCCTCAAAACGGCGGGTTTCCTGAATAAATTTGCCCTGATCTTCCAGCCAGTGGCGATAAAGTTCTTCGGTAACCTGGCTTTCGTGGTGTTTAAACATACGTGCTGCACGATAGGCTTCGTATTTTGAAAATCCCAGTTCTACGAGTGCTTTGCTGCCTAGTTCTGCTGCCGAATGAAAGTTTTCGCGTTCGGTATTGGTGATGTTCAGGTTGAGGTATTCAAATACATGGAAGATATCGTTGGCCCGCGCCAGTATTTTTACATGCGGGTATTTTTTATGCACAATTTCTGCAACTTTCAATGCATTTTCGTGTTCAGCCATACTAAGTATGAGCATGCGGGCTTTTTCAATTCCGGCTTTTTCGAGCATAGTGGGCCGGGTAATGTCTCCAAAATAAAGTTTGAAACCATACTTGCGCAGTGTTTCCACATTCGACGGATTATTGTCGAGAATCGTAACTTTAAACCCGTTTGCCAACAGAATCCGTCCAACGGTTAATCCAAAGCGGCCAAACCCCGCAAGTATTACCGGAGTTTCTTCTTCTTCAATTTCATCGTATTCCAGCTTGTTTTGCCAACGGGCTAATATCGGGCTTACTGCCTTGTCGTTAAAAATGAGTAATAAAGGAGAAATAGCCATCGACAGTGTTACTACCAGTAGCAGCATTCCTGATGTTTTATCGTCGAACAGTTTATTTTGTTTCGAGAAGGAGATGAGCACAAAAGCAAATTCGCTGGCTTGCGCCAACAAGAATGCAAAAAGGAACTCGAAACCTTTTTTCAATCGGAATATTCGTCCTAAAATCAACAAAACAACAAACTTTATAAAAATCAGTAGAAGTACAAATCCTATGATTACCCAGGGATTCTCAATCAATAAATTAAAATTTATACCGGCACCAACCGAAATGAAAAACAGTCCTAATAATAATCCTTTAAAAGGATCGATGGTAGTTTCCAGCTCGTGACGGTATTCGCTGTCGGCCAAAACCACTCCGGCAATAAAAGTTCCAAGTGCCGGCGAAAGGCCAATGGCATCCATGCCCAACGCAATGCCGATAACCATAAGCAGTGCCAGTGCTACAAATACCTCGTGCAACCCGGTTTCGGCCACCAAACGAAAGATGTGGCGGGCAGCAAAACGACCAATAATTACCAATACTACAATTGCTCCGATGATGATTAATAGTTGCAACCAGCCGGGCAGTTGAGCTACCTGGCCAATGCTTTTCATCGATGTATCGGAAAGTGTGGCAGGAGTGCCGAGTGTGGCAATTAGGGGCAATAATGCAAGAATTGGAATAACTGCCATATCCTGAAATAGCAATACCGAAAAGGCTGAGCGGCCAGCAATGTTACGCATAAGACCTTTTTCGCTTAACGTTTGTAAAACAATTGCTGTTGATGAAAGCGCAAGAATAAGCCCGATGGCAACCGCACGGTTGAGCTGAAAGTTAAAAAGCAGCGCTACGCCGGTAATTATTCCTGCCGTTATAAGAACTTGTAAACCACCAAGTCCGAAAATATTGCGCCGCATTTTCCATAAAAGTTTGGGTTCCAGTTCCAATCCAATTATAAATAGCATAAGTACAACACCAAACTCGGCAAAATGCATCACTTCGCCGGCTTCGTTTCCTACCAATCGTAATACAAACGGCCCGATAATAATTCCGGCGAGCAGGTAGCCCAGTACCGAACCAAGTCCCAGTTTTTTGGCAATCGGTACAGAAACAACTGCTGCACCAAGATAAATTAAGGCGTTTAAAAAGAATTCCTGATTATGCATTGTGCTCAATTATTTCGTTCATGTATTCCATTGTGTTCAGTTTCTCCGAATCGATCTCGTTATCGCGGAGCATTTTTATAACCTTACGATAGTCTTCGGCATATTTTTTTATGTCGTCTTTGTTTAAGGTATGCGAACCGTGCACCACAAAAGGAGGCAGATTTTTCATTCGGCAAAGATTAGCCGATTGAATAAAAGGTGCCAAAAACTCGTTTATTGTGTACCGGTTTTTCCCTTCGGCACTATATACTTCTTTTCGTCCGCCGGTTGAAATGCACGACATAGCCCATTTCCCTTCCAATGCCCGTCCGTGTGTGCCATAAGCAAAACCGTGTTGCAATACCAAATCCATCCATTCTTTAATTATAGCCGGTGCACTGTACCAGTAAAACGGATGATGCCAGATAATAATATCGTGTTCGGTCAACAGCTTTTGTTCAGCCGGTATATCCATAAAAAAATCGGGATACTTTTCATACAAATTATTAATGGTAACGCTTTTCAAATCTTTAATTGCTTCCATCAGCGTTTTGTTGATAAGCGACTTTTGAAAAGCAGGATGTGCAAAAAGTATTAATATTTTTTTCATTGGTTAAATCTGTTACATACTGTAAAACGATAATTAAAAATATCGAATAAATTTCAGAATGATAATGTTGTCAGGTACTAATATCAGCTTTTATCAGAAACTATAAAAGCATAAAACCCCGGAAAGCAAAAAAGTTTACGTTTTCCTGTTTCTATTTTTAATTTATCCATTTTGTTAAATTATGAATGCCATAATTGAGTGTTTCGTTAGTGTTGTTAATGTTATTTCACGCAAATGATATTAAAAAGTCATGAAACCGTTTCAGAAAACTTTGTAATTTTGCGCCTTGATTTAAAGGACAGATATGACAGAGATTAAGCTTAACACAATTCCTGAAGCCATTGCTGCTATTCAGAAAGGTGAAATGGTAATTGTTGTTGATGATGAAGATAGAGAGAATGAAGGTGATTTAATTGTTGCCTCGGAATTGATCACCACAGAAATCGTAAATTTTATGGCTTCGAAGGCTCGCGGACTCATTTGCGTTGCTTTAACAGAGGAGCGTTGTAAGCAGTTGGAGCTTGATTTGATGGTGGGGAAAAACACTTCGGCCAATGAAACGGCATTTACGGTTTCGGTTGATGCGATTCACCCTGAAGTAACAACGGGTATTTCTGCTGCCGACCGGGCAATTACCATTAAAATGCTGGTTAATAAAAAAACCCGTCCGGAACAATTGGGGCGTCCGGGGCATATTTTTCCTTTAAAAGCAATGGAACGGGGTGTGTTGCGCCGAACCGGGCACACCGAGGCTGCTGTTGACCTGGCTCGTTTAGCCGGTTTAAAACCTTCGGGTGTACTGGTTGAAATTATGAACGACGACGGCACAATGGCGCGTTTACCACAATTGTATGAGTTTGCACAAAAACATAATCTGAAGCTGATTACCATCAAGGATCTGATTTCGTTCCTCTTTCAAAGCGAAAGCCTTATTGAGCGGGGAGAAGAAGTGCCCTTGCCAACGGATTACGGCGATTTCAGAATCGTTCCTTTCCGTCAGAAATCGAACGGTGCCGAGCATGTTGCTTTAATAAAAGGCGAGTGGGAGCCCAACGAGCCGATTTTGGTTCGCGTGCATTCGTCGTGCATGACCGGCGATATTTTTGGATCGATGCGTTGCGAATGTGGCGACCAGCTGCATAGCTCGATGGAAATGATTGAAAAAGCCGGCAAAGGAGTTATTGTGTATATGATGCAGGAAGGTCGTGGTATTGGACTGCTGAATAAAATTGCTGCTTACAAATTGCAAGATCAGGGATTAGACACGGTTGACGCGAATATTCATCTTGGTTTTAAAGCCGATGAACGCGATTATGGAGTTGGTGCGCAGATATTGAGTAACCTTGGCGTAAGCAAAATGCGTTTGCTTACCAATAATCCGATTAAGCGTGTTGGTTTGGAAGGTTATGGTTTGGAAGTTACCGATATTGTTCCGATAGAGATTGCTCCAAACGAGCACAATCAGCGTTACATGAAAACAAAACGCGACCGAATGGGGCATCACCTCCGTAAGTTTAACTACGACAAATAGTAAATTGTAGTTGTTTGGCAATTGTAAATGATAAAAGCTAAAAGTTGTTCTTTTTAGTTGCAGGGTTATGGTAAACTAAAAAGCGGAATTGTACCAGATTTTAACAAAAATTATTTCCGTACATTTATTCAAATTTTAAAAACACAAAAAAATGGATGGAAAAACAAAAGCAATTGTTGCACACATTACCTGGATTGGTTGGGTAATTGCGCTTGTGGTTAATTCGAGTGAAAAGGATGAGCTGGCAAGTTTTTATATTCGGCAAATGCTGGGGTTATGGCTATTTTCTCTTGTGATTACTTTTATCCCGGTAATTAATATTGTTGGTTGGATTATTACTCTGGTGTTTTGGATCATTAGTTTAATTGGTGCAATTAACGGCGAACAAAAAGAAATTCCGTGGGTAGGCAGCTACTTTCAGGATTGGTTTAAAGCATTGTAATCAAAAAATACAGGAATAAAAAAAGACAGGTTTTTGGCCTGTCTTTTTTTTATGCTTATTCATCGTTTTTTTTCCGGTTTCTGTCGCGGTATTTACGGAACATGTATATGCGGAACTCGTATTCCGCTTTGTAAAGTTTTATCACTTTTAGCGGTGGTAGAATTTCCAGAAATTTTTCGTTGTATCTCTCCCGTACTTCCGCTTCTGTTTTTCCCAGTGCAACATGCTCATGAGTTAGTTTAATCAATTCCTTGTTCGACAGGTTTTCATCCACATTTCTCACTTTATCTTCCAGCTCGTGGCGTTTTTGCTGAAAATCAAACAGCTCTTTTTCCAACTCATTGTAAACCGGCCAGAATTTCTGAGCTTCTTCAGTAGTTAAATCCAGGTTGGTGGTAAAAAAAGCTACTTTTTCGTTGCGGTAGCGTTCCCAGCGGTCATCATCATTATCATTTTTTTGCGCAGTTGCCTGTGTCTGGGTTATAATCAACAATCCTAGTGTTAATATTGCAAATAGCTGTCTCATATTACTTTACTCTTCTGTATATTCAAAAATTTCGTAGGCGTTAAAATTGGAGCTTACGTAGGCAAGCAAATCATCGTCGCTGAATGTTTCGTCGTTATCATCGTTTTCCAGTAATGCGAAGAATGAAGTTTCGTCGAGTTCCTCCAAAATAGAATGCATTTGCCTGTCGGAGAAGTTGGTTGAAGCCGTTGTTTCAATAACCTGATCCTGTGGTATAAAGGTTTTTATTGGTATATATACCAGCATGAATATGATGGCGAAACTGGCAGCAAGACCAAGTGCAGGCTTTAAAAGATTGATAATCTTAAATTCCTTATTGTTGGCCACATGTTTTTCCGCTTCAATTTGCATTTGCATGCGTGCGGAAAAATCGTCGAAATAATGTTTCGGAGTTCCAAAAGGATTTTCCTTCTTCATTTTCGACAAATTAGGTGCTATGTTCTTTAATTCTTCCATTGCGGCATTTTTAACTATTGACTATATCTTAATTAAAAGGTTTAAAAACAAACTATTAATCCGTGCTTTTTAAGTACTCTTCAATCTTTTTGGCTGCATGATGATAGGATGCTTTAAGGGCTCCAACCGATGTGTCGAGGATTTCCGACATTTCATCGTATTTCAAATCATCAAAATACTTCATGTTAAACACTATGCGTTGCTTTTCGGGTAAAAGTAAAATTGCTTTTTGTAGTTTTAGCTGAATTTCATCTCCTTCAAAATAGGGGTCGGAAGTGAGATTATCCATTAAAAACTCGCTGGCATCGTTCATTGGCATAAAGTTCTTTTTCTTCTTCGAATTGATAAAAGTTATCGATTCGTTGGTGGCAATACGATATAACCAGGTAAAAAGGCTCGATTCTTCCCGAAAATTATCGATGCTGCGCCACACTTTTAAAAAGGTGTTTTGCAGAACATCGTCGGCATCGTCATGGTTCAACACAATTTTTCGGATATGCCAATACAATCGCTCCTGGTAGGTACCAACGAGTTGATGAAAAGCAAGATCGCGCTTGTTTCCATCCTTTAAATCGGCAATAATATTTTTATCTGTCCCTTGCATGAAGCTACCAATCAGACATCGTCTGCCGGCAAAGGTTTAAAAAAAAATCAGATTCTGAAGTTTAATCCTTCTTCTTTTAATTTGTTGTAAACATCAAGATCGAAAGAATACAGTTTTGCTGCCCGGTGTGCAACGTTGGTTTGTTTTTCGCCGGTATCGATTAACAGCCCCATATTTTGAATTTTCTTTCTGAAATTACGTGTATCGAGCGTGGTATCCAGAATAACTTCGTAAAGAGTTTGCAGTTCTGTTAGCGTAAATTTATCGGGTAGCATCTGAAATCCAACCGGATGATATTTTACCTCTGAACGTAGTTTTTTTAAGGCTTCTTCTATAATTACTTTATGGTCGAAAACCAATTTCGGAAGCTTGTCAATCCTGAACCAGTTTAACACTTTTGCCATTTCTGATTGGCGTAAATCGTGATATTCCGGGTTAATGATGGCATAGTAGGCTGTGGTTAAAACGCGCGAAAAAGGAACACGATTTACTTTCCCGAAAGTTTTTACCTGGTTGAGGTAAACATCTTCGAGGCCGGTAGTTTTCGATAGAATAAATTTGGCATATCCATCAATGTCTTCATCTTCGGGCAGGTGAGATCCAATTAAAGCCCAGTAGTCTTGCCCGCTATGTATTGGGTTTTTGGTAAAAAGGTCTTCAACCTCCTCGTAGTTATCTTTTTCGCTAAAAAAACGTTTGGCAACATCTGATTCCGATTGCCAAAGAAGTACGCATAGCTTGTTGTCTTTAAAGCCAAAAATTACACAGTCAATAGATAGGTGTCGTAGTATCATAAGTTAAATGTTTGCACAAATGTAGCTACTGATTTTTTAAAAAACCAATATCATGCTTGTAAAACATACAATAAGCCCTGTTTTATTGACGAAAAAGTATGCTGAAACACCAATTTTTAAATAGCAAAAATAAATTACCTTTGCACCGCAATTTTTAAATAAGTAAAATGGCTTTAAAATGTGGTATTGTTGGTTTGCCAAACGTCGGGAAATCAACACTGTTTAATTGTTTGTCGAGTGCAAAAGCACAATCGGCAAATTTCCCTTTTTGTACAATCGAACCCAATTTAGGGGTGATAACTGTACCCGACGAAAGACTAACAAAATTAGAGGAATTGGTAAAACCGCAACGTGTGGTGCCAACAACGGTTGAAATTGTTGATATCGCCGGGTTGGTTCGCGGGGCAAGTAAAGGAGAAGGATTAGGAAATAAATTCCTGGGTAATATTCGCGAAACCGATGCGATTATCCACGTATTGCGTTGTTTCGAGAACGAAAATATTACGCACGTTGATGAAACGATCAATCCGGTGCGCGATAAGGAAACCATTGATATTGAACTTCAGCTGAAAGACCTGGAGACGGTAGAAAGCCGTATTACTAAAGTTGAAAAACAGGCCCGTACCGGAAACGATCCGGAAGCCAAGCGTATGTTTCGCATCCTTTCGAAATACAAAGAGGTTTTGATGGAAGGAAAATCGGCACGTACGGTTGAGGTTGATCCATCGGATGCAGCAGCTGTAAAAAGCCTTGAATTGCTGACCAACAAACCGATATTGTATGTTTGTAATGTTGACGAGCCTGCCGTAATTAAAGGAAATGCACACGTTGAAGCCGTAAAAGAAGCCATTAAAGATGAGAATTCGGAAATGCTGATGATTGCAGCAGCAACCGAAGCCGATATTGCCGAGCTGGATGATTTTGAAGAACGCCAGATGTTTTTAGACGACCTTGGGTTAAAAGAAGCCGGAGTTAGCAAACTGATTAAATCAGCCTATAAATTGCTTCAGTTGGAAACGTATTTTACTGCCGGAGTAAAAGAAGTGCGTGCCTGGACTTACCACAAAGGAAGCAAAGCGCCACAGGCAGCTGGTGTTATCCACTCTGATTTTGAGAAAGGATTTATTCGTGCCGAGGTGATTAAATACAACGACTTTATAACTTTAGGATCGGAGCTGGCCTGTAAAGAAGCCGGAAAAATGTCGATTGAAGGAAAAGAGTACGTGGTAACCGATGGTGATATAATGCACTTTCGATTTAACGTGTAAGCCCCTCCCTGCCTCCCCAAGGGAGAGGTGTAGAAAAACAAAAAGGAGCGAAAATCATAGATTTTCGCTCCTTTTTGGTAAAAATCCTCCCTTTTTGGGAGGTTAGGAGGGGCGTTACTTTTGCGGTTGAACGTCGCTCATATCTTTTACAATACCGTTTTTGTCAACTTTAATTACAACATCTTTGGCAACTTCCAGTTGAATGGCTGTTTCCTCAATCTTTACAACTTTTCCGTAAATACCACCGGTTGTAACTACTTTGTCGCCTTTTTGTAAGCTTTCGCGAAACTTACGTGTTTCTTTCTGGCGTTTCATCTGCGGGCGGATCATAAAAAAGTAAAATACTACGATAATCAGCAACAGTGGTAAAAAGCTCATTAAAGGATTGGCTTCAGCGCCTTCTTGTGGCTGCATCATTAATAAAATCGAATTCAACATGTCTATAATTTTTAATATTTAATATCAATAAGGTCGTTATCAACCTGGGCAAAAATAGCTAAATGTTTTAATTCTTTGCTATTTCCAAGTACTTCAATTGTTTTGTATTCTCTTCCAACCAACCCGGCGGTGTTAAATTCAACTTCAATTAAAGTGCTTTCGCCAGGTTTTACTGCTTGTTTGTTAAAGTGTGTTGTTACGCAGCCACAATCGGTTTCAAGGCTTTCAATTACAAAATCGCTATCGCCGGTATTGGTTAAAACAAAGGTGTGCAACACAATTTCGCCGGCTTTTAACTGGCCAAAATTATGAACGGCTTCATCAACCGAAATTTCCGTTAGCGCCAGTTCTGCAGTTGTTTGTTCTTGTTTGTTACTACTGCTTTTATTGGCCTGGCACGAAACCAGGGCAATAACCAAAAATATGAAAGCCAGTTTGTGCATTATTCGCCAATCAGTCCGCGTCCTTCTTTGCTAATTTTTTCGGTGTTTTTTAGGTCTTTCAGCGTTTTGTCCAGAATACCGTTAATAAAGTTGCGGCTCTTTTCGGTGCTGTAAAACTTCGACAGCTCGATGTACTCATTCAAGGTCACTTTTGTTGGAATAGTGGGGAAATACAGGAACTCGGCAATGGCCAGCTGCATAATTAAAATGTCCATAAAGGCAATACGTTCCACATCCCAGTTGCGCGAGTGTTCCTTAATCAGTTCGCGCAATTCGTTGTGGTTGATAATGGCTTTGCGCAACAGGTCTTTGGTAAAATCGCGGTCTTCCTGGTCTTTAAACATCGGCATCAGCGATTGCTCCGAGTCCGACAGTTCATTAAATCGTTTCAGCGTTTTTGTAATCATCGAAATCACAAATTCCACATCATCGTTCCAGTAAATGCTTTGTTCTTCGAGCACCATGTACAGGTCTTCCGAAACCAGAATGATTTTATTAAAAAGCTTCTCGATAAACTTGCGGTCGTTCAGGTACGAGCGGTTTTTGTCGGCCATATACTCCTGATAAATATCCGACTCAATCATCATCAGGTACAGCTCTTTTATTAGCTCGGGATGATCTTGCCAATTCAGTTTTTTCTGATCGATGTAAGTGTTCAGTTTGTTGTTGTTACGCAACTGATCGATAACCTGGTTGGTGATAAACTTGGTATTCGGATTCAGGTCTTCGTGTGTGGGCTGATGTTTGTTTCTTCTGATTTCGATACGGCCCTCTGCATAATCTGCAATTTCGGGTACCAGCGCCAGCAGGTAGTGATAAAGGTCGTAAGCTTTTTGGATACAAAAGAAAAGTTCTTTCTCGGTGTTGTTGATCGATTTCTCGTCGGTGGAGTAGTAGGCGTACAATACTTGTAAAACCTTTGTGCGGATAATCCTTCTGCTAATCATTTTTAATGAACTTCGTATAATTTGGGTGCAAAATTACATCTTTTTTTGAATCGTCGTGCAGAAAAGAATGCAAATGAAGTACGTTATTTTAATGTGAAGTAGATGAACGCCGATGACGTTGATTTTGCTGATTGGCGCAGAGAAGAAATGGCTCGCGCATTATGCAGATTGGCGTAGAATGATTTGAACGCTGATGACGCCGATTTTGCAGATTTTCGCGGATAGAACAGTGATACTCTCACTTAAAGTGAGGGTATCACTATTTAAGCAGCCCCCGAACTTTAGACCTTCAAGGTTTTTAAAACCTTGAAGGTCTGAATCGCTGTCTCAATATTTTTAAGTCTTTCAGGCTGAGGAACGGTTTGTAAAATCGCTCCAGCGGTGTTTAAAGCATCGAACATCTGTAACAGTTATCCTTCCCCTGTTTTATTTTAAGATACAATGGGTATTATTTCCGGTAAAAAACAGGGTATTTGTTGTTAAACCGGTAGCCTAAGCCCAGCATCAGGAAATTAGGCAAGTGAGAATCTTTCACACTATAGCCAATGTGAACAAAAGAATTCCTGGTAATTTCTGTTTTCAGCGCTATCACCTGGTAGTAAGCTTTAAGATCGCCTTTGCCGTATAAGGCATTTTTACCCACTCCCAGTCCAACCGTAAAATAAGGCATTACATATTCGGCACGAACCGACAGTCCCAATGCCAGTTGCTGATTAAGTGGAGGTTTATAAAATACCTGACGAGGTTCCATCATGTAGTCTTCGGTGTAAACATTGGCACTCCCATCGTAAACGCCATCGAGCGACAGGCCCAGGCGAAGTTTGTAACCCAGGTTATACATCGGCGAAAAACAAAACCCCATTACCGGGTAAGCTTCCGGCGATGCAATTTGGGTATCCAAAAAATCAACTCCGGTGCGGCGCCACGAGCCAAATAATACAAGATCGTAGCTAATATGTTCTTTAAACACAGGAACCTTTGATTCCGACGGGAGATTGATTGCTTCCTTTTTCGGAATGAAACTGTATAAAACTCCTGCTTTTACACCAATTGTATTAAGTCCGGCATTGGGGAATTTAGTGTTGCCGTTAGAAAAATGAGTGACTGCCACTCCGGTGTTAAAATTCAGATTCTCGGCAAGCATCCAGCTAAAATAAAAGTTGGTGTTGATGTAGGCGTTTGCTTTTGATCCAATTACCGTGTTGTTGGGGTTGTTCTCATAATCATACGGTTTCCATCCAAGCGATAAACCAAAATTCCACTCGTAGTTTAACGATAGATTTTGCGAAATCTGACTCACCCGTGCTCCCTGAAACAGGTAAAATGAAAACGGGCTTCCCAGTTCATCGCTGTGGCTTAAGTTGTAGTGTGCCACGCCAATTCCCTGATAGGGTGTTCCGTAAATTTTGTCGGCAAGGGTGTTGGGGTAAAAACGAAAGGAATATTTTAAATGCGTTGAGAAAGAAGATTTGATGGGATGTGAGGTTTTGTTTGCCTCTTTAAAGTACGAATTTGCAGGCAATATGTAAGCCGGACGAATTTCAACTCCGATTCGGTGAATAATGGGGGTTGATAAAAAAAGTGAGTCGAATGCCCCGGGAATAGTATTGTAATGTTCAGAACGAGTATCTGCGGTTATTTTGCTGGTTGGAAGATATGTTGTTTGGGCATGAGCAATAACCGAAACGAAAAGCAAAAAATTAAAAATGAGAAGTTCCTTCCAATGTATTTTATTGCCCTTCATACTTTTTGTAAATCTGTAGATTAAATCCGAAAAGGAATTTAAGGGAGGTAAATATAGGTTTTTATTTGTTGAATATAATGGAATTTTTACTCGATTAGAAAGAAGAATTTTACAGATGGTGATCGTCTCCCACTCAGTGGTACTACCACTTTCTTTGTTCTGGTTTATAAAGCAAATGCGCCACAATCGCGCACCGGCAGGGGCTGGTTGATTGAACGCAGATAACGTTGATTTTACTGATTTTCGCAGTTAGAACGGTGATGCTCTCAGTTGGAGTGAGGGTATCATTATGTAAGCAGTCCCCGAACTATAGACCTTCAAGGTTTTTGAAACCTTGAAGGTCTAAAACGCTGTCTAAACAGCCCAAGGGATGTCATCTCCCCCAAAAGATGACATCCCTTGTTTGTCCGCAGTAGCAAAGCGGGCTTCCGCAACTGGCAAAAGTGTTTCCGCACCCCCGAGAACATTGTTATCACCTCAAAATTAATCGTCATCACCCCAAAAAAGGGCTTATCACCCGTTGGCCAGGTCTTATCACCCGTAAATTTGTCGTTATCACCCGGTAAAAGGGTGTTATCACTTACATTTTGTCGGTTATCACCGGAGAGATTTTACAAAATGGTAGTGATAGAAGGATATTTCGAGTGATAATCTACTTTTTGCAGGTTATAACTAAAGTTTCAGCGTAAAAAAAGCCGGAACAACGTTTCCGCTGTCCCGGCCAGTGTAAAACAATAACTACCCCTAATTATCACTCCCCGAGTTGTCTTTTGATTTTTTATGTTTATTCTTATAAATATTCCGGTAGCCTTTCAGTCGTGCTTCGTTTTTCCAGAAAACATAGCGGCCACAGTTTTTTATTTCGTTGGCAGCTTGTTGCATGTAGTTGTAGGCGCGGTCGCGGGTAATTTTCACCTGGCTGTCGATTTCCTTTTCGCCATTGGCTTGTGCCAGCACAATTGCCAGTTCGTCGGCAGTAGTAGCAGCCAGCTGAAGTAAGGTAACATCAAAATTAATTAATGCCAGTGGTGCTGGATTATCCTCGCCCAGAGCAGCCAGGTTACTCAAATCCTGTATCATATCGGCATCGCCCGTTCCGTCGGTTATGGCACTCACTTTTTTTAACAGGCGCTGGTTGTTGCGGAAGGCATACCGAAAATCGTGCAGCAGGCGATCGCGCAGTTCGTAAGCTTCGGGAGCACGCTCTTCCCATTCTTTTTGAGCATCCTGCGGTGTATGCTGTTCGCGTTGCCACATGGCCTCGGCTGTGCGGCAGGCACCGTTACGTACGGTTAACGAATCAATAGTGTCTTCGGGCAGGCCTGCACCCATTAGTTCGGCTTTATCGTCGAGGCACCATAAATAAAGGTTTTCGTTTTCCTGAATGGCGGCGTTAACGGGCATATCAGGTGTTTTTACTTCGTTGGCCGGAATAGCCATAAATGCATCGTAGCATGTTGTGTAATCTTGTTGGTCTGACATGGTATTTTGAATTTTGTTCGTATCGGGGATACGAGGTTAAACATAAAATATGCATGAATATAGGATGAATAATAAACTTATGCCAATTAAAATTTATGTTTTGTAGCATGCCGATGCATTGTGGGTTAGGAAGTTATAGTATTGATTTGTGTGAGACTATGTGTTTCCCGGTTTTTCAGCACTGCCATCCGTATCGCGGGTAAAAGTTGCATCGCTGAAAGAAACGGCACCGGTGTTGTCGGTAAAATCATCTTCCTCGTCATCGTCGGGTTCATCTTCCCAATCGAATTTCTCGCGGCGCACGATGTATTTGCGGTAGTAAAAGGCCAGCAATACGCCAAAAATAGCTCCCGATAAATGGCCTTCCCACGAAATCTCGGGACGGATGGGCAGCAGTCCCCAAACCAGTCCGCCGTAAAGAAAAACCACAATTGCTGAAAGTGTTAACAAACGCACATCGGAGCGGATAATTCCGCTAACAAAATGAAAGGCTGCCAGTGCATAAACAACTCCGCTGGCGCCAATGTGCCAGGCTTCGCGCCCCATAATCCAGGTACTGATACCCGATAAAATATACAGGAGAAAAAAGATGCGGTACGAAATGCGGCGATAAAAGTAAATGAGCATAAAACCCAGTATAAAAAACGGCAGCGAATTGGAAATTAAGTGGCTAAAATCGGAATGAATAAAAGGGGAGAAGAGAATTCCCTGCAATCCGTTTATGTGCCGCGGGAAAATGCCAAATTCCACAAAACTCAATCCGGCAGTTTGCTCGATGATTTTAACCAGCCATAACAGCAAAACAAAAACTGCCGGAAACAGGAGGCTGTGGAAAAAGATCTTCTTTTCCATCTCCGGATCCAGGTTTTTGGGGTTGCTCGGATAGTATCTGAATAATGGCATATATTGGTTTAAATATAGGATATTTCCGCTTGTATCAGTGTTAACTGATGTGATTTTGTTTTACCCCTCACCCTGTTGGGAGCTCCCCTTAGAAGGGGAGCAAGCATTGGACAAGCTTCTGAATAAAAAGTTAAGCCACAGGTCAATCTTTATTGATGTTTCCCCTTGTAAGTGGAAACCTTGCCTAGGGCAGGCAGGTGGCTACGGCCAAAGGAGTAAATAATAATCCATAACAAAGAACACTAAGTCACCAGGTTGGAGAAACCAATTCCAATGTTTTCTTTGTGCCTTAGTGTCTTTGTGTTTATCCTTTTTAGTTCAGCAACTCTTTTATCAACTCCACAAACGCATAAATCTCCTCCTCAGTGGTGTCAAACGAGGTCATCCAGCGCACTTCCGATTGTATTTCGTCCCAGGTGTAAAAGAAGAAACGTTCACGCAGCGGCTCAATAATTTCTTTCGGAACGATGGCAAAAACACCATTTGCCGAAACCGGTTGTGTAATTTTAATCTGCGGAATTTTTGCCACTTCAGCTTCCAGCAACTTCGCCATTTTATTCGAATGCGATGCTGTTTCTTTCCAAAGGTCATTTTCGAGGTATGCAATAAACTGGGCCCCCACAAAACGCATTTTCGAGTACAACTGCATGCTTTGTTTGCGCAGGTATTTGGTTTGTTTTGTCAGCTCCGGATTAAAGAACAGTACCGCTTCGCCCATCATCATGCCATTTTTTGTGCCTCCAAACGAAAGCACGTCAACACCGCAATCAATGGTAAACGCGCGAAAATCCATATCGAGTGCAACGGCAGCATTGGCAATCCGGGCACCGTCCATGTGTAAATACATATCGTGCTTATGCGCCAGATCGGCCAGTGTTTTTATTTCTTCGGGCGAATATATCGTTCCCATCTCGGTAACCTGCGAAATCGAAATTACCTTGGGCTGCGAATGATGTTCAAAATCAAAACCTTTTAAATGGGGGAGAATCGCTTCGGGCGTTACTTTTCCATTAACGGGCTCAACAGGAATGAGTTTGCAGCCTGTAAATTTCTCCGGTGCACCACATTCGTCTTCCTGAATATGCGCTGTTTCGGCACAAATTATCGAGTTAAAACTTTGGGTTAGCGTTGACAGGCTCAACACATTGGCACCGGTGCCGTTAAAAACAAAAAATACCTCGGTGGCGGCACCAAACTTTTCTTTAAAAATGTCGATGGCTTTCGCCGTGAAAGGGTCGTTGCCGTAACCCACAACGTGTCCCTGGTTGGCGTCTTCCATCGCTTTTAAAAGGGCCGGATGAACGCCTGAATTATTATCGCTTGCAAATCCTTTAAACATATGGTTGTTTATTTGTAATTTTACTTCAATTGAAGTACGAATTAAGTAAGAAAAAATCAAAATGAAGATGGATCAGCCAATTCCTTTAGCTCAAAAAATATATTTTCTTGGTATTCATCCCGAAAAAGGAGGCATTCGTTCGGGAGCCGCTTCTGCAATGCATTTTGTAGTTATCGGAACGCTGCTGATGGATTTGTACCTGCAGAAGAAAATTAAGTTTGAAGGGAAGCGGGTGATTGTACTTTCCACGAAATCGGATAACGAACTGCACCGGTTTGTTTTGGACAAAATGAGCCGGGCAAAATCACCCAAAAAGATTTCAACCTGGATAAGTAAGCTCAATTATTCGCAGAAATATATCCGAAGCGAAGTGCAAAAAGGATTGGTAGCCAAACGACTGATACGATTGGAAGAAAAACAATTTCTGTTTTTTAAATGGAAAAAGCCGGTGGTTTTGAACAAGCAGGTGATGTACCGGATGATTGCTGAAATTGATAAGCAGATTTTTAAAGGTACAACCGCTGAAGAGGAATTGATCTTTCTGTCGTTTTTAGAACCGGCGGCTATGCTACGCCTGGTTTACCAGGATCGGAGAAAACGGAAGCAGGCCAGGGCACGTCTAAAACAAATGAGCATTAACAACCGGGTGTCGGGTGCTGTTGCCGATGCTATTGCGGCATCGCAGGCCATTGCTGCTTCAGTGGCGGCAAGTGCGGCGGCCAGTGCGGCCACAAATCATTAACTGGTGGATGATGGAAAAGCTGAAAAAAATAATACTTTACATTGCCGGGCCGGGCGTCTTGTTTTTTGAACTGGTTGCCTTGTTCATTCATTTGTTCACGCCTGTTAACATGCGCCCGTGGCTAATCGGTGGACTGATTGTTTTTTTTGTGGTTTTTATTCCGCTTTACTGTTATGAGTATTTCAGGCAGGAATTTGGGAAAAAGGATAAGTCAATCAGCTTTAATAAAAACAAAAGCCGCACCGAGTGGCGTGGAGGCAATATACACGGAAAGGTGCCGACAAAAACCAAAGCTCCGGGTAAATACTTTAGCAAAAATTCTACTCGTTAAGCCAGTTAATAATTTTGTTGCTCAACGGACTTTTGGTTGGCCCCACGAAATCAACCACTTTGCCTTCTTCGTCGATCATAAACTTTTGGAAATTCCACCACACTTTTGCATCAAGCGTGCCATTTTCTTCGCTGTTCATTAACCATCGGTAAACCGGCGGCGGATTGTCCTTTATCGATATCTTTTCCATCAACGTAAAACTGATTTGGTATTGCGCGCAAAAGGTTTTTATGGTTTCGTTGTCGCCCGGTTCCTGTTTGCCAAAATCGTTACACGGAAAAGCAACAATCTCAAAATCATCGCCGCCATATTCTTCGTAAAGCTCCTGCAGTTTTTCGTACTGCGGCGTTAACATACATTCCGATGCCGTATTTACAATCAGCACTTTTTTGCCTTTCAAACTCGAAAAGTGCAGGGTGTCGCCATCAATTGTCCGGGCCGAGAAGTCGCACAATGTTTTATATTGAGCCACAACCGAAGTAGTGCAAAAGAGCAGAACGAAAAAGATATATTTTCTCATCTTAATTAAGGTTTTTACTATCAGACTGTTCTAAAAGTAAGGCTTTCGATGTTAATAAAAAAACGCGGCTAAAAAGGCATATTTAATTATCTTTGGACAACTTCTAAAGTGACTATGGAGAATTTTATTGTATCAGCACGAAAATACAGACCGGACTCGTTTCAGACGGTTGTTGCACAAGCATCGATTACCAACACGCTAAAAAATGCCATTAAGAGCAATCAGTTGGCGCATGCCTATTTGTTTTGCGGGCCGCGAGGTGTGGGGAAAACAACTTGTGCGCGTATTTTTGCCAAAACAATAAACTGCACGAACCTTACCGACGATACTGAGGCTTGCAACACATGCGAGTCGTGTACTTCGTTTAACAGCAGCCGTTCGTTTAATATTCATGAACTGGATGCCGCTTCGAATAACTCGGTTGACGATATCCGAAACCTGACCGATCAGGTGCGTGTGCCGCCGCAAATGGGGAAGTACAGCGTATATATTATCGATGAGGTTCACATGTTGTCGTCGCAGGCGTTTAATGCGTTTCTGAAAACGCTGGAAGAGCCGCCAAAACACGCCATTTTTATTTTGGCTACCACCGAAAAACATAAGATCATTCCAACCATTCTATCGCGTTGTCAGATCTTTGATTTTAACCGCATTGGCGTTGCTGATATTTCAGAGCACCTGGAATATGTGGCTAAAAGCGAAAGTGTTGAAGTAGAAGGCGAAGGGTTGAATATTATTGCGCAAAAAGCCGATGGTGCCATGCGTGATGCGCTTTCAATTTTCGACCAGATTGTAAGTTTCTCGGGGAAAAAGATCACTTACCAGGATGTAATTACCAACCTGAATGTGTTGGACTACGATTACTATTTCCGTTTGGTTGACGAGTTTCTGAAAAACAATGTTACCGAGGTGATGGTGATTTTCAACGATATCCTGAATCACGGTTTCGACGGGCATCATTTTATAACCGGGTTAAGTAGTCATTTCAGAGATTTGCTGGTTTGTAAAGATCCGGTAACCATACAACTGCTGGAAGTTGGGGGAGACATTAAAGAACGCTATCGTGCACAGGCTGCTGCTACCGAAAGCGACTTTTTGCTCGATGCGATGCAAATTGCCAATACCTGCGATATGCAGTACAAAACGAGCCAGAACAAACGTCTGCTTATTGAGCTGGCACTGATTCGGATAGCACAGCTAACCTTAAAAAAAAAATAGCTGAAGGTCAGGACGACATTCTTGAGTCTATTTTTTCGGGCATAAACCTGCCCGACGAGAAACTTGCAGCTCAGCCTAAAAGTCAGCCGGTAAATCAACCACAACAGAACTCTCAGCCGAAACAAGCTGTTGGTTCAGCACCCGCAGCAACTCCACCAAAAAGATTAGTAAAACGATCGGGCCGTGGGCTTGGTACCACATCGATAAAGAGAGCGTTGAAAGGCGATTTTGACGATGATAAAAAACAATTATCGGCAAAAGAACAGTTTAAACTGTACTCAAAAGCGGATGAAACAGAGCCGTTTACTGCCGCGCAGTTGGAGGAAAAGTGGAAAGCTTTCCTTCCACGCCTGGATGATCGTCCGAGTTTGAAGGCTACCTTGTCGATTTTACCAACAATTCAGGAAGACTGGACTTTGTTGCTGGAAGTGGATAACCGTATTCAGGATGAGTTGCTGGTAAATATTAAACCTGAATTGGTGTCGTATTTGCGAAAAGAATTACGCAACTCGAAGATTAACCTAAAAACGGTGGTTTCGGATATTGTGCGGGAGAAAGTAATTTACTCGGATATTGAAAAGTACCAGGAAATGGCCAAAAAGAATCCAAACCTGGCGCTGCTGAAACGAACTTTAAACCTGGATTTTTAATTTGAATATCCGTTCTATGTCAGAATTAATATTTAGCACGTCATGCTGAACTTGTTTCAGCATCTCTCGCATCTGCTAATGGTCTATTTGTAAGAAAGACCCTGAAACAAGTTCAGGGTGACGTTTTGGTTGTTACTAATTACCGACGTTCAATATTTTTAATGTCAGGTTAAAACATTTAAGAGAGAAGCGTCATGCTGAATTTATTTCAGCATCTTTTAAATAATGAAGATTCCGAAACAAGTTCGGGATGACGTAATTGATATCGACGACCTGGATTTAAAATCAAGGCGACAAGCGTTTGATTTTCCACTCGTTTTCAACTAATTCATAAACTATACGGTCGTGCAGGCGGCTTTCGCGACCCTGCCAAAATTCCATTTTTACCGGGCGAACCAGGTAGCCGCCCCAATTTTCCGGGCATTCAGGCTGTTCTCCCTGTAAGGCATTTTGTAAGGAGCGATATTGTTCTTCCAATTTACTTCGTGAAGTTAATGTGGCACTCTGAGCAGAGGCACATGCTGCAATCTGACTTTCCAAAGGGCGCGATTTGAAATACTGCACGGATGCCTCTCTTGAAACCTTTTCTGCGATTCCGTCAATGCGCACTTGCCGTTCCAGTTCGGGCCAAAAGAAGTGGATTCCAACCTTGTTGTTCTTTTCAATGGCTTTTCCTTTTTGGCTGTCGTAATTGGTGAAGAAGGTAAAACCGTCAACCGAAATATCTTTCAACAAAACAATACGCGATTGCGGGAAAGCACCGGCTTGTGCGGTAATCAGGCTCATTGCCGAAAAATCATTCACATTGGCACGTTGTGCGTCGTTCAGCCATTCTTTAAATTGATCGATAGGGGAAGCAGCCACACTTTGTTTGGTTAGTGCTGCGAATCGGTATTCTCTTCTTATGCTATCTAATTTCATTATTCTACGCGGTTTTCTATTGATTTCTGTTCGCTTTAGTAAAGCCTGAAATTGTATGTCAGCATAACCACAAACACCAAATTTTGTTTACACATTTTCGCTTCACTGAACCATTTATTTATGCTGTTGTTTTAAATAAAAGACAGCGAAGTCTTTATATGTGTTTTTGTAGATAACCTGTTTTTCAACCGACAGGCTGCGATACCGTATTTTAACTTTAAATTATAGCCGTATGAAAAAATTAGCTTTTGTTTTAGGAATTCTACTGAGTGTGAATTTTGCTTTTGCCGGAGACGGAAAACAGCTGGCAATTGGCGATAAAGCTGTTCATACCGATGTGAAAATGAAAGATGTATCAGGAGCTGAAATATCGTTGAGTGATGTCCGTAAGGAAAATGGACTTTTAGTAATGTTTTCGTGTAATACCTGTCCGTTTGTTGTGGCCTGGGAAGATCGTTTTAACGCGGTGAAAGAGTGGGCCGATAACAACGATGTTGGAATGATTGTGTTAAACTCGAATTATCAGAAACGCGATGGAGCCGACAGTTTCGACGAGATGAAGAAGAAGGCCAAAGCGGAAGGATATAATTTCAACTATGTGGTTGATAAGGACAGTAAAATTGCCAATGCTTTTGGCGGGCAAACAACGCCGCATGTTTTCTTGTTTGATGGCGACATGAAACTGGCCTACAAAGGGGCAATTGACGATAATTACAAAGATGCTGAAGGCGTTAAACAAGCGTATTTAAAAGACGCACTTGTAAGTTTAGGAAACGACAAAAACATTGCAATTGCCGAGACCAAACCGTTGGGATGTGGAATTAAGCGAAAAGTTGATTAAGTATAGTTTTGATTATAAATTGAAGAAGCTCTCATCTGTAATGGATGGGAGTTTTTTATTCAGTGAGACCCAAATTACAGGAGAGAAACGAACTGTAATTTTATGATCGAACTAATCCCGATAGCGTAGCGTATCGGGATAAATGAGTTAATACTCCGATGCTTGCATCGTAATTAACCTACATTCCATATTGCTGCCTCGTTAGCTTGCTGCTAGGTAGTTCATTTCTCAAAGAAACTGAAATTCACTTTTCCGTAGGTTCGCAGCTCTTTAAAACAGGTGTGCGACGAGAAATCGTATTCTTTCGGATGTTCCAGAATAAAAAGTCCGTCGGGGGCTAAAATATTGGTATTCAGCACCGCATCTGGAATTTCTTTAAACTTCGGGTGATCGAATGGCGGATCGGCAAAAATAATATTAAAGCTATCGGGTGTTTTTTGTACAAACTTAAATGCATCGGCCTTAAAAACCTTCGCGTTGCTTATTTTAAGGGCGTCTATTACTTCCAAAATGAATTTATAGTGTGGAAAGTGTGTTTCAACCAGAGTGGCGCTTAAACAGCCTCTGCTCAAAAATTCGTAGCCCATACTTCCGGTTCCCGAAAACAGATCGAGAATATTTTTATTCGAAAACTCATAACGGTTTTCAAGAATATTAAACAAGCCTTCTTTTGCAATGTCGGTTGTTGGCCGGGCTTTAAATTTTTTGCCCGGATGAAAAATCCTTCCTTTAAATTCGCCTCCGATTATTCTCATATGAACTACAAAAATAGACTAATATTTTTTGTGATAAGCGCTTTGTTGATAAAAGTCGGTACCGCAATTGCTGCATTTATCGCAGAGGATTGCGAAAAATGCTTTTGCAGTACATCCTCTAATCCGGCGTGGGCTTTTATATTTCCTGCAAACTGCACGGTAATTTCTTTGGCCGAAATACTAAACTGGCGCAAAACCGTAAGCACAAAATACACCACATCGTTGGGGTGTTTAAAACTAAAATTATTGATCAGCTTTAATTCGTTTTGGCCAAACAGGGCCATCGAAAAATGATTGGTACCAAAAAGCAGCAATAGTTTCGGAGTGGCTTCCGAAATGTTGGTCTGCTCAATTATCCGATGGAAAGGGTGAATGATTTGTGCTGAAGGTAAACGTTTATTTATTGTTTGTTGAAAACTTTCGGGAATGGCAAACAGTAATTCTCCGTTTACTCCGGCAATTTTGTTGTTCAGCCAGCTGGCCTGCTCGTTTTGCTCAAAAAGCAGGGGAGTAATATTTTGGACAATGTTATCCCGGTAGAATTGTTCCGGAATCAGGGTAAAATTTTGGGAATGGTAAACGAGGAAAATTTTGTGGAAGTTATTTTGAAGAATGGTTTCTTCTGCGAACAACGCTTCAAAATGCCTGGCCAATAAATTTGTGTTGCTTATCTTCAGTGCAATGTCTTTAAAATAGAGCAACTTCCTCTGGGTGGGGCAAACAATAGAAAAAGAAAATCCATTCAGGCTAGCCTGAATGGATAATATTTTTTCACCGGTAGTTTCCGGTTGAAACGTTTCTTCTACAAATTCATGCATGGTTTATTCCCAGTTACCCGCATTATTGTTAGTTTCTTCCAACGATCCAACTTTTAAACCCGGGTATTTTTCGTTGGTTCTGCGCTGATCGTTAAGGTTGATGGTTAATTGTTCATCTAAACCTCTTAATATAACGTTGTTATGTGCTTTTGCTTCAAAAACAGGAACCTTAATACCTGAACCGGTTGTAATGATGGTAGCTCCCAGGTGGAACTCAGTAGGCTCGCCCGGAACTGGAATGTAACGCAAACTATTGGCGTCGTAGTCACCACCAAAAAGTGCATCGATAACACCAACTCTTACTGTATCACGAATGATAAGTCCCATTTCAATCGCTTTTTTCTCAGTAATTTTGGCTTCGATCATACTATCAGTCAATTCACCGATAGCTCTTACGTTTCTAACCGAGTCGTTCGAAACGAAGCTGATTAAAGTATCCCAACTTCCTGTAAACTGACCATAAATATCTTTGTAGGCCAATTCAGCTTTACGAATATCTTTTAACTTTGCAACGGTTGCTTCGTAACGCGCATCTTTTGCTTTTTCGAAAGTAATAGGGCGCTGAATACTTTGGTAGATTAAATAGGTAAGCACAACGGCTACAAGGAAAAGTACAATCTGAATTACGGTTCTCATTTTTATTTTTTTATAAGTTCATTTTTCGTTTGCCTGCAAATTTAAAAAAAAAAACAAATTAGCTTCTTACACCCTATGTTATTTTAGCTGGTATGATCAAAAAACACTTAAAAGCCATACTAATCGAAAAACTTGGTTTTCCGCCAACAAATAGTCAAACGTGTTTAATCGATACTTTGGCTGAATTTATTTCCGGTGCCGAGCCTGATCGGATTATGCTGATAAAAGGCTATGCCGGAACAGGAAAAACAACCATGCTTTATTCGTTGACGCAATGTTTACTCTCCTTCAAAATTCGTTCCGTTTTAATGGCTCCAACCGGACGGGCGGCAAAAGTTATGGCTTCCTATTCAGGGATGCCCGCATTTACTATTCATAAAAAGATATACCGTCAGCAGTCGGCATCCGATGGAATGGGACGTTTTGTACTGAATAAAAATTTGTACAAGAATACTTATTTTATTGTTGACGAGGCTTCGATGATATCAAACGAAATGGTGGAGAATGCTGTTTTTGGCAGCGGACGTCTGCTTGATGATTTACTTCAGTACGTTTATTCGGGAGAGAATTGCCACCTGGTTTTAGTTGGCGATACCGCGCAGTTGCCGCCTGTTGGTTTAAGTATAAGTCCGGCCCTCGAAGCTTTTAGTTTGGAGCAATATGGCTTTTCGGTTTCCGAAGTGGAATTGAAAGAAGTGGTACGACAGGCAGAAGGTTCAGGCGTTTTATCCAATGCCACCGAAATGCGAAATATTATCGCCGAACAGCATTACGAAGGTTTTTTCCCGATCGAAACAAAAAGTTTCCCCGATGTTGAACGTATTTCGGGAGGAGAGTTGATCGAAACCATCTCGTCGTGTTACGATAAATATGGTTTTTTCGATACCACTGTGGTTACCCGCTCGAATAAACGCGCCAACCTTTTTAATAAAGGAATACGCGGTTCAATTCTTTACAAGGAGAATGAGATTGAGCGCGGCGATTTGGTGATGGTGGTAAAAAACAACTATTTCTGGCCCGGCGAGGATGATAAACTTGATTTTATTGCCAACGGCGATATTGCTGAAATCATATCAATTTACGGATACGAAGAATTGTATGGTTTCCGGTTTGCCGATGTGTGTTTGCGTTTTGTTGACTACGAAGATGTAGAACTCGACTGTAAAATCTTTTTGGAAACACTGAGTATTGAAACAGCATCTTTCTCGTCGGAGCGAAACCGGGAGTTATTCCATGCCGTTTCGGAAGATTATATTGATATCCGAAATAAGAAAGAGCGTTGGAAGAAGATTAAAGAGAATCCGTATTTTAATGCCTTGCAGGTAAAATATGCCTATGCGTTAACCTGCCATAAAGCGCAGGGTGGGCAATGGAAAGCAGTTTTTGTCGATCACGGATATTTGGTGGAAGATATGTTGGATACGGAATATTACCGTTGGTTATATACCGCTTTTACGCGCCCAACTGAAAAATTATACCTGGTGAATTTTGATAAAGGATTTTTTGAAGGGGAAGAAGATGTTTAGATTATGTATTTCTTTCCTTCAATGGCCAGTTCGGTGTTCTTGAAAACTTCGCGGGCTTCGGTTTTAAAATCATTAAGGTTTTTAAACCGGCTCGAAAAATGACCGATCAACAACTTTGAAGCCTTGCTCAGTTTTGCCATTTCTGCTGCCTGGCGGGCAGTGGAGTGGAGTGTTTTTTCGGCCAAATCTTTTAGCTCTTCCAAAAATGTAGCTTCGTGGTACAGCAAATCAACACCATTAATTATTTCTGCAATTGGCGGATGAAATGCCGTGTCGGTGCAAAAGGCATACGATTTTGGTTTGGGCGGGGGAGTTGTTAGTTTTTCATTTGGAATGATTCTTCCGTCTTCTGTTTCAAAATCGGCGCCGGCTTTAATATCCTTAATTTGTGCTAGCGGAATATTGTAAGCCTTTATCATTTCCTTTTTTATATTGGCTTGTTTGGGCTTCTCACGGAACAGGAAGCCTACAGTTGGAATGCTGTGTTTTACCGGAAACGATAGCACTTCGATATTTTTACTCTCGAATACAGTTTGTGGCTTTTTCAGGTTCAGCGGATGAAAAATGGGTTTAATGCTCATTTCTCCGCGAATAAAATCGAGTTGCGGCTGAATAAGTGTTTTTAACTCGGAAGGGGCATAAATGTGCACATCGCTTTTTACGCCCAGCAGATTCATAGTCGATAACAAACCAATTAAGCCATAATAATGGTCGCCATGTAAATGCGAAATAAAAATATGTCTGATTTTGCTGAAACTGATCTTGTTTCGGCGCAATTGTATTTGGGTGCCTTCGCCACAGTCGATTAAAAAACAACGCCCAGGTACTTCAAGTACCTGGGCTGTTGGATATCTGTTTGAAGTCGGTAATGCTGAATTACTTCCTAGTATGGTTAATTCGAAAGACATGCTGTTGTTACAGGTTTTCTTTCTTCTCCAACAATTCCTCTGCTTCTTCAACCGTATCTGTAATTAACAGAACGGTGTGAAGCATCGAAATCTTTACCAGGTTTTCTACATCGGGCTGCAAACCGCAAAGGATAAAAGTTCCTATTGCATCTTCGCATAACCGGTTGGCAACTAAAACTGATCTCAAACCTGAAGAATCGCAGTAAGTAACACTACTCAGGTCAAGAACGATGTTTTTTTCACCATTGTTATTAATAACTACCAGCTCCGATTTCAATTCGGGCGCATTATTGGTGTCTAATCTGTCAGTATTTACCTTTACTAAGGTGTACTTGTCGTTTTTTCGAATCTCGAATGCCATGCTTCAATTTACGAAAATCAAATTAAATTCACCAAGTGCTTATTTGTCTTTTTTCTCTTCTTGCTCCATTTGCTTTTTCAGCGCAGCCAAATCGCTTACGTCGCCAAGAGTAGTTTTTTCGATGTTATCGCTAACAGTTTTCATAGCGCGCTTGTTAGAGCTTTTCTGAGCTTTACGCTGCTCGCCTTCTGCTGCACGTTTCACATCTTCGAAAATACGTGAGTGAGAAACAATGATTCGTTTAGCCGACTTGTTGAACTCGATAACTTTGAAATCAAGTTTTTCGTCTTGCTTAACTGAAGTACCGTCTTCTTTCACCAGGTGACGTGGAGTTGCGAACCCTTCAACACCGTATGGAAGTGCAATTACAGCACCTTTGTCCATCAATTCAACCACAGTTCCTTCGTGAATTGAATCGGCAGTGAAAATTGTTTCGAATACATCCCATGGATTTTCTTCCAGTTGTTTGTGACCTAAACTCAAACGACGGTTGTCTTTGTCGATGTCAAGTACTACAACTTCAATTTCTTCACCAATTGCAGTGAATTCTGATGGGTGCTTGATTTTTTTCGTCCAGCTCAGGTCTGAAATGTGAATCAAACCGTCAACACCTTCAGTAATTTCTACAAATACACCGAAGTTAGTGAAGTTGCGCACTTTTGCAGCGTGCTTGCTTCCAACAGCGTATTCAGTATCAATTTTCGACCAAGGATCTTCTTTCAGTTGTTTAATACCCAACGACATTTTGCGTTCGTCGCGGTCCAGTGTAAGAATTGCTGCTTCAACTTCGTCGCCAACGCTTAAGAAGTCTTGTGCACTGCGCAGGTGCTGGCTCCAGCTCATTTCTGAAACGTGGATCAAACCTTCAACTCCAGGAGCAATCTCAACGAATGCACCGTAGTCGGCAATAACAACAACTTTACCTTTTACTTTGTCGCCAACTTTCAACTCTGAATCCAGGTTATCCCATGGGTGAGGAGTTAATTGTTTCAGACCAAGAGCGATACGTTTTTTGTCATCATCGAAATCAAGGATAACAACGTTCAGTTTCTGGTCTAATTCAACGATCTCGCTCGGGTGAGAAATACGACCCCAGCTCAGGTCAGTAATGTGGATCAATCCGTCGACACCACCAAGGTCCATAAATACACCGTATGAAGTAACGTTTTTAACGGTTCCTTCCAATACCTGACCTTTTTCAAGTTTAGCGATAATTTCTTTTTTCTGTTGCTCAAGCTCAGCTTCGATAAGAGCTTTGTGCGAAACAACAACGTTACGGTATTCGTGGTTGATTTTAACCACTTTGAATTCCATTGTTTTACCAACGTAAATATCGTAATCGCGGATAGGTTTAACATCAATTTGCGAACCTGGCAAGAATGCTTCAATACCAAATACGTCAACGATCATACCACCTTTAGTACGACATTTGATGTATCCTTTGATGATTTCATCGTTTTCAAGCGATTCGTTAACACGCTCCCAAGAACGGGTTGCACGCGCTTTTTTGTGCGAAAGGATCATCTGTCCTTTTTTATCTTCAAGACTTTCGATGTAAACATCTACTGCGTCGCCTACTTTCAACTCTGGATTGTAGCGGAATTCGTTCAAGCTAACAATACCGTCCGACTTGTAACCTATGTCAACAACTACTTCGCGTTTGTTTAACGAAATAACTTTACCTTCCAGAACTTCTTTTTCTGTAACGGTATTTAATGTGTCGTTGTAAAGATCTTCAAGGCTGCCACGTTCTTTTTCTGAATAGGCATCTCTTCCTTCTTCCAGGCTGTCCCAATCGAAATCAGCATCTGCTTCGGCTGTTGTTTCAACGGCCTTTTTTTCTTTTTTAGCTTCTGCTTTAGGAGCTTCCGCTTTTTCGTCAGCTGCAGTTTCTGCAACTACTTCTTTTTTTTCGTCCTGAACAGGAGTTTCTGCTACTTCTTGTTCAAGCTCTTTTTTCTTCTCTTCTGTCATGTAATTTTAATTAAATTAATGAGTTAGACTTTATATTTGTTAAAATTTGCGCGCGCAAAATTATAACTAAATTCAATTAAAACAAAAGATTCGTGTTATTTTATTGAAATAGAGCAAAATTGAGCCGTTTTTTAGCGCAAAACACCATATGCTTAACATAGTTTAGTTTTATGGCCTTATTTAGGATTGCATTCCGGGTTTCTTTTATTTACTTTTGAAGCCTGATAAAGTGAATCCTCTTTTCATCGTCATTTAATAGTTGGGAAGTAGGAAATCAGACAAGCTATAGAACGAATAAACCATTTAATATGAAGGGAATAATTTTAGCCGGCGGTTCAGGAACCCGTCTTTATCCAATTACACGATCTATTTCAAAACAAATTATACCGGTTTACGATAAACCAATGATTTATTACCCGCTATCGGTTTTAATGCTGGCCGGAATTCGTGAGATATTAATTATATCAACTCCCGAAGACATTGGTTTGTACGAGAAATTATTTGGCGACGGTTCGCAGTTGGGCTTAAAACTGTCGTATAAAATTCAGCCATCGCCCGATGGTTTGGCGCAGGCTTTTATACTTGGCGAAGAATTTATTGGCAACGATAACGTGAGTATGATTCTTGGCGACAATATATTTTATGGTTATAAATTCAGAAAAATTCTGGAGCAGGCTGCAACATTGGAGGACGGTGCAACGGTATTCGGGTATTACGTGAACGACCCGGAGCGATACGGAGTTGTTGAATTTGACGAGGCCGGAAAAGTAATCAGTATTGAAGAAAAACCCGACGAGCCTAAATCGAACTATGCCGTAACCGGACTTTATTTTTACTCGAACGATGTAGTTGAAAAGGCAAAACATCTAAAACCATCAAAACGCGGAGAGCTTGAAATTACAGATTTGAATCGTATATATCTTGAAGAAAACCGGTTGAAGGTTAAACTGCTCAGCCGCGGATTTGCCTGGTTGGATACCGGAACACACGACAGTTTGTTGCAGGCCTCGAATTTTATTTCAACAATTGAGCAGCGCCAGGGCCTGAAAGTTTCGTGTATTGAAGAAATTGCATGGAAAAAGGGCTACATCAGTACTGAACAGCTTATTGATCTGGCCAAGCCACTTAGTAAAAATCAATACGGCGAATACTTATTAAAAATCGTCAGCAAAAAAGCATTTACATTTTAATAACGAATGAATATAGTAGAGACAGGAATCCCCGGATTAGTTGTTATTGAGCCGCGGGTGTTTGAAGATGACAGAGGGTATTTTTTCGAAACTTTTCAGCAGGAAAGGTACCGCGAAGCAGGAATTGAAAGACCATTTATTCAAGATAACGAATCGCAATCGGTAAAAGGAGTCGTGCGGGGTTTGCACTTTCAATTGGGCGATGCAGCGCAGGCAAAACTGGTGCGCGTAATTCAGGGAAGTGTTTATGATGTAGCTGTTGACCTGCGTAAAGGATCGCCGACTTTTGGGAAGTGGTTTGGTGTGGAATTGAACGAAAATAATAAAAAACAGTTATATGTGCCGCGAGGCTTTGCTCATGGCTTTTCGGTTTTAAGTGAAACCGCTATTTTTACCTACAAATGCGACAACTTATACAACAGCGAAGCCGAAAGTTCAATTAACCCGTTTGATAAAACATTGGGAATCAATTGGCAGGTGAAAGAAGAGGAAGCCTTGGTTTCGGAAAAAGATAAAAATGCTCCGGCGTTTGAAAAGGCTCAAATGAATTTTGTGTATTAGCAACAATGAAGATATTAATAACAGGCGCTTACGGACAACTGGGTAACGAATTAAAAGTACTCAGTAAAAATTACCCCGGGTGGGAATTTGTTTATACCGATGTTGATTCGTTGGATATTACCAATGAAGAACAAGTAAAAAATTACTTTGCCGACAATAAATTTGGGATGGTAATTAATTGTGCTGCCTACACTGCGGTTGATAAAGCAGAGTCGGATTTTGAAACGGCACAAAAAGTAAATGCTTTAGCTCCAAAGCTGCTGGCAAAATATTCCAAAACTATTGGGGCAAAGCTGATTCATGTTTCAACCGATTATGTTTTTGGCGGCGATGCCCATCTTCCTTACAGCGAAACAGATGCCGTTGCACCAAACGGAGCATACGGCAAAACAAAGCTCGAAGGTGAGCAAAATTGCCAGGCGGAGAACCCGGAAACAGTAATAATCAGAACAGCCTGGTTGTATTCAACTTTTGGAAACAACTTTGTAAAAACAATGCTGCGCCTCGGTAAAGAAAAGGGTGAACTGGGAGTGGTTTTTGATCAGGTGGGATCGCCAACTTATGCCGCCGATCTGGCAGCAGCAATTTTAAAAGTGGCCGAAAGCGAGGAGTTTGTGCCGGGAGTTTACCACTATTCTAACGAAGGCGTAGCCAGCTGGTACGATTTTGCGTTGGCAATTTTCGAACTTTCAGGAGTCGATTGTAAAGTAAAACCAGTGCTTTCTGAAAATTTCCCGACACCGGCAAAACGACCGGCCTACAGTGTGCTGAATAAAGCAAAAATAAAAGAAACCTACAACCTGGAAGTTCCGTATTGGCGTGATAGTTTAAAAGTGTGCTTAGATAAACTTGCCTCAGATAAAATATAAAGAAAAGCTTATCTTTAAGTTTCTAAAAAAGATTGAAGATTGTAATGTTAACATGAATAAAATCAATTCTGAATTGAATAAATTCACTAAAGCGTTTTCAATGGATGAATTATTCGAAAAGTTAATCTTGATGGAGAAGCTTGATGCCGCAAGAGAGCAATCAGCAAGAGGTGATGTTGTTTCAGAGGCAGAACTTGACTCTGAAATAAAAAAAGGTTCAAATTATCTGTCAAAAAGTGTCAGATTCTCGAATTGATATTTTTACAATCCATCATTCAGCCAGAGACTTAATAAATAGGAAAATAAAACAGATATAAAATGGAAAATCAAGAATTAATGGAAGTAAGAGCGAAAGCGCAGGAATGGCTTTCGGATACTTACGATGAAGAAACAAGAGCCCAGGTTCAGGCACTTTTAGATGCCGAAGATCCGACAGAGCTGATTGATTCTTTTTACCGCAGCCTGGAGTTTGGAACCGGCGGTTTGCGCGGAATTATGGGCGTTGGAACCAACCGAATGAATATTTACACTGTTGGAGCAGCCACGCAGGGATTAAGTAATTATCTGAAGAAGAATTTTGCTGATCTGGATGAAATAAAAGTGGCAATTGGTCACGATTGCCGGAACAACAGCCGTTTGTTCTCCGAAACCAGTGCAAAGATTTTTGCCGCCAACGGAATTAAAGCTTATTTGTTTGAAGATTTACGTCCAACACCGGAGCTTTCGTTTGCGATTCGCGAGCGGGGTTGCCAAAGTGGTATTATTCTTACCGCATCGCACAACCCCAAAGAATACAATGGCTACAAAGCTTATTGGGAAGACGGTTCGCAGATTGTTGCGCCACACGACGTAAACATCGTTAACGAAGTGGCCAAAATTAAACCCGAAGATATTAAGTTCGACGGTTCCGACGACTTGATCGAGATATTGGGAGAGGAGATGGATAACAAATTTCTTGCTGAAGTGAAAAAAGTTTCCATTTCGCCCGACGTGGTTGAGCGCCACAAAGACATTAAAATTATTTATACACCAATTCACGGAACAGGAGTGAAACTGATTCCTGCTGCATTGCGCGAATTCGGTTTTACAAATATCATTAATATTCCGGAGCAGGATGTGGTGAGCGGCGATTTTCCTACAGTGGTTTCGCCGAACCCGGAAGAGCCTGCAGCCATGGAAATGGCAACAAAAAAAGCTGCCGAAATTGATGCCGACGTGGTTATGGCTTCCGATCCCGATTCTGACAGGATTGGTGTAGCCGTGAAAAACGATAAAGGCGAATACATCATTGTAAACGGTAACCAAACGGCGCTGCTTTTCTTCTACTACATTATCGTAAAAATGAAGGAAGCCGGCAAACTGAAAGGCAACGAGTTTGTGGTAAAAACCATTGTTTCAACCGAAATGATTGCCGAAGTGGCCCGCCGCAATAACATCGAATATTTTGATGTATATACCGGGTTTAAATTTATTGCCGAAGTAATTCGCGACAACGAAGGTGTGAAAAAATACATCGGTGGCGGCGAAGAAAGTTTTGGCTTTATGCCATCGGATTTTGTGCGCGACAAAGACGCCGTTTCGGCATGTGCTTTAATGGCCGAAATCACTGCATGGGCCATCGATCAGGGCAAAACATTGTACGAATTGTTGCAGGACATTTACCTGGAATACGGTTTCTCGCGCGAGAAAATGAAATACGTGGTTCGTAAAGGAAAGTCGGGTGCCGAAGAAATTCAGCAGATCATGACGAAATTCCGTAACGATCCGCCAAAAGAATTGGGCGGTTCGCCAATGGAGTGGGTAAAAGACTACTCAACCCTGATTGCGAAAAACCTGATTACCGGCGAGGAGAAGAAAATCGATCAGAAGGTTACTTCAAACGTACTGCAGTTCTTTACACAGGATGGAACAAAAATTTCGGTTCGCCCATCGGGAACAGAACCTAAAATTAAGTTCTATTTTGAGGTAGCTGGCGAACTGAAATCGCGTGAAGATTTTGATGCAGAAGAGCAAAAGGCTGATGCCAAAATCGATGCAATAATGGAAGAACTGGGATTGTAATTTGAATAAGCGCTTAGCGGTTTTGAACCGCTTAGCGCATTAATAATAAATACCTAAATCAATAAAAAATGAAACTAAAAATTTTAACTGTAGCCTTGCTTTTTGTTGCAGTGTGCGCAGTAGCTCAGGAAGAGAGACCGCAAATGGTACCTGAAATGACTGAAATCTGGGATCCTGAAGTGCCGGTAATTACACCCGGAGAAACTCCGGCAGATGCACCTTCGGATGCCATTGTTTTATTCGACGGTGTGGATATCGACCGCGAGTGGACAAACGGAGATGGTGGCCCGGTTGGCTGGAAAGTAGCCGACGGTTGTGTAACCGTTGAAAGAGGAGCCGGAATTATTCAGACAAAACGTGCTTTCGAAGATTTTCAGTTACACATAGAGTGGCGGTCGCCGGCTGAAGTGGTTGGTGAAAGCCAGGGACGTGGAAACAGTGGTGTTTTTCTTCAGAAACGCTACGAAGTGCAGGTGCTGGATAATTACAACAATCGTACTTATCGCAATGGCCAGGCCGGAAGTTTGTACAAACAATATGCGCCGCTGGTAAATGCCTGCAAAGGCCCGGGCGAGTGGCAGGTTTACGATATTATTTACACGGCTCCACGTTTTAACGACGATGGAACATACTTTACTCCGCCAACTGTAACAGTTTTACACAATGGTGTTTTGGTTCAGAATAATTCAAAATTGCGCGGACCAACAGAATACATTGGTATTCCGGAGTACAGTGTTGAAAAACATGGTGCCGATGTTATTCAGTTACAAGACCATGGAAATCCGGTGAGCTACCGCAATATCTGGATTCGGGAATTGTAACTACATACAATTTTGTAAACGAAAAAGGTCGTCTCATAACTATATTGAGACGACCTTTTTTTTATGCGTTTCTGAGAGCTTGTTATTAAAGCTCCAACACAAACTCTTCTTTCGGATTACGCACTTTTTTCATCGATGCTAACCAGTCACCTTCTGTATCACGATATCCCAAAGGAAGCATTGTTACACTTTTTAATCCTTTCGATTTTAAATCAAGCAGTTTGTCCAGTTCATCGGTTGAAAAACCTTCCATTGGCGTGCAATCTACTTTTTGCTCAGCGGCTTGCGCAATCGACAATCCAAAACCAATGTATGCCTGACGGGCAGTATGAATAAAGTTTTCTTCGGCCGATTGAGGAAGGTAAGTCGCTTTTAGCTTATCGGTGTATGAACCGAAACGTCCGCGAGGTAACCCGCGCTCATCGGTTGTTCTGTTGTAAATTTCATCAATTCGTTCTTCGGTATAACGATCCCAGGCGGCAAAAACCAACAAGTGCGAACACTCGGCAACGATTTCCTGTCCCCAGGCAATAGGTACGATTTTATCTTTTAATTCCTGGTTGGTGATTACTATTACCCGAAACTGCTGTAAACCTGATGATGTTGGAGCAAGGCGAGCTGCCTCCACAATTTTATCTACATCTTCCTGTGCTACTTTTTTTGTAGGGTCGTACTTTTTAGTGGCATATCTCCACTGTAAATTTTCTAATAATGACATTGTTTCTCTATTTATGACTTTAATAATTGAAGCCCTATTTGGCTCTGTTTAATATCTTTACTACTAATTCCTTTAGCTGCATTAAATCTTCATGGGTAATTCCCATGGCTTTTACAACCTTTTGCGGAACCTCTGCTGCTTTGGTTTGTAATTGTTTTCCGCTCTCGGTAAGTGAGATTTCCACTACGCGCTCATCTTTGCTGTTTCGTTTTCGCGAAATCAAACCTTTGGCAGACAGCCGCTTTAATAATGGAGTGAGTGTTCCGTTATCGAGATTTAATTTATTACCAATTTCATGTACCTTTTGCGGCTCATTTTCCCACAAGACCATCATTACGAGGTATTGCGGATAGGTAAGATCAATCTCTTCAAGAATCGGACGATACACATTAACGATTTCGCGCGATAAGGCGTAAACCGGAAAACATACCTGACTCTTTAATTTTAACTTTTCCTCCATTTATTAAAATTTGTGTTGTGCAAATGTAGTATGAAATAAAATCGTACGCGACATAAAAGAGTGAAATACAAATGATTTTAGAAAAGCTTAATATTTCATGAATATTGTAAGATTACCAAATGAAAGGGATCGGTTCTGTTGCCGAATAACGAATTAATGAATAACAGTACCCCGCACCCCTGCTCCCGCGCTGCCGCGCGATTGTATCGCGTGGTTTTCAACCAATAGCGAGGAATCCGGAGAAACTATTACCAAACATCAAATTAGTTCGATGACAGCCGTGCGCAGCGATTTGGAACAGGCAATAAAAGACCTGCTCGAAATCCTTCCGGGTTACTACCGCATGACCAACAACGAAGCGCTTGGGGCAGTGCTCCCTAAAATAAAAGAACTGATCGACCGCACGGTATAATCGCGGGTTGGTCGTTACTTTTCAGACCTTTAAGGTTTTCAAAACCTTGAAGGTCTTTCTTTTTTGAAAATGCGTAAAACGATGAAATATAGGCTCTAGCAGATCTTCGGCTATCAACTTTTTGAGTCGGGCAGGCCCGTGCAAAAATGCATCTGGAAACTTTAGTTCGAATAATTATCTACGTAATTTTGTGGGAAGTGATGTTCCGGTGCAGCAGATTCTTCGCTGCGCTCAGAATGACAGCAAACGGTCACAGTGTCTAGTATCCAGCACCTAGTATCTAGCATCGAGTACAGTAAGCGTTTCGAGTCACGAGTTATGGCAACTCAGGGATGTCATCTATATTTTTAACATATATAAAGATGACATCCTTTCAGTATCCAGCATCCAGCAACCAGATATCCAGAATCAAGCCTCCCGCATTTGATGACCGGAACAATTGCCTACTTCTTCAACTGATCCTTAAAAATCTTTTTGAATTTCTCCAGTTTAGGAGCTACCACAAACTGGCAATAGCCTTGCGTTTTATTACGCGCATAATAGTTAATGTGGTAATCTTCGGCGATATAAAACTTTTCAAATTCGGTAACTTCGGTAACAATTGGTCTGCTATAAACCTCTTCTTTTTCAAAAAGATTGATAACGCGTTCTGCCACTTCTTTTTGTTCTTCGTTATGGTAGAATATTGCGGAACGGTATTGCGGGCCAACATCGTTGCCTTGACGGTTCAACGTTGTAGGGTCGTGAGTCATAAAAAACACTTCCAGAATTTCGGAAAAGCTTACTACTTCCGTATCGAAAGTAATTTGTACCACTTCGGCGTGGCCGGTTGTTCCCTCGCAAACCTGCTTGTAACTGGGATTTTTTACGTGGCCGCCGCTGTAACCCGGTTTTACCTCAACAACTCCTTTTAACTCCAGATAAATGGCTTCGGTGCACCAAAAACAACCTCCGCCCAGTGTGGCTTTCTGCAAATCTTTACTCATACAACTGCTCGAATAAATTAATAATGTGAATATAAGTGCCAGTGTCTTCATTTCTTTTTAGGTATAAATCGTGAAAACGTTTTTTTCTCAAACTCCCAGGCAAAGCGGAATTGCCCAAAAACTGAGGCAATTAGTAAAAATAACACCTGGTAAGCCGGAACTACGGTTACGATGTAGAGTGGCACTTTTATCCAAAGGCTGGTAGCTTCGGTTATGCCCACCAAATCGAAAACTCCCTTGCGCACATACAGTGCAGCACTTCCGGTTATTGAAAATACGAATAGAATTATTAAAACCTGGAAATTACTGTTCAGGTTCCATTTCTTTTTTAGCCGCTCAAACATGATTTAACTTTTGCTACTAGTAACAAAAGAGTAGAATGTATGTTTGGTGTTGTTTTAAATAATATGGGTTTGAAAAATGATGTAGCCGTAAATGGCAAAGCGTAAAAAGCGGAACAGGGCATATTTCAGGTAACGTTTTGATGGGTACCCGGCCGAGCCAACCAGCAAGCTTATGGCCGCCCACGGAAGCGGAGTTAGCGCTGCAACAATAATAAGAAATAAACCATATTTTTTTAGCAAAGGCCATTGTTCTTTCAGGAAGGTATTGCGGAAACGTTTAAGCCCGTTGTGGTTGAAGAAATACCGGCCAATAAGAAATGTGAGGTAGCCCATAAAATACGAGACCGCAGCAAAGAACGCCAGGTTAAGGAAATAATGCGCAATCGTATCTTTGTTAATGGCCCATATCATAAAAAGTTCGGGCGGAATGATTCCGAAAACAAACTCCGAAAAACAATACACCAGGTAAACCAATAGGGGTTGGGCGTATATTTTATCCATCCAGGCATCGGGAGTGCGCGAAATAACAAATTCCTTACAAAGAAAATAGGCACCCAAAAGTATGAGCAGCCAGGCAAAGCCTTTTAAGCTGTTTTTTATTAGAAATTGTATGCGCGGACTTAACTTCATAGTTGATTTTGTTTACGCGGCAATGTACAAAATAAAAGACACACACAAAGCCAAAACCGTTCCAAGGTAACTGAATGGGAAGAAGATTTTTTTAAGTTAATTCCACCACTGTAATCTCCGGTGGCATACCTATTCGTCCCGGAAACCCAATGTAGCCAAACCCACGGTTTACATACAGAAATTGTTTGTTTTCGCGATATAAACCTCCCCAGCGCGGGTATTTGTATTGCACGGGGCTCCACTTAATTCCGGCACGTTCAATGCCAAACTGCATGCCGTGTGTATGTCCGGCAAATGTGAGGTCGATATCGGTAGATTTTAGCACTTCTTCATCCCAGTGCGACGGATCGTGGCTCATTAAAATTTTAAAGGGTTGGCCTTGTGCTTTTTCGGAAGCTTTTTGCAAATCGCCGTGTTGGGGGAATGGAGGTTTTCCCCAGTTCTCAACACCAATCAGCGCAATTTCTTCGCCGTTAATGTGTAAAGTTTCTGTTTCATTCAGCAACAACCGGAAACCAATTTTCTGATGAAATTTTTTGATGGCAGCCAGGTTTTTTTCTTTGGTAGCCGCCGATTCCCATTCCGAATAGTCGCCGTAGTCGTGATTTCCAAGCACCGAATATTTGCCAATTTTGGCTTTCAGCTGCGATAAAACCGATTCCCAGCCTTCGGTTTCTTCGGCAAAATTATTTACCAGGTCGCCGGTAAACAAAAGAATGTCGGGTTCTTGTTCGTTAATCAGCTCAACAGCTTTTGCAACCTGGTCGAATTTCTTGTTAAAGCTACCCAGGTGCATGTCCGATATCTGTACGATTTTTAATCCTTTAAACGATTTTGGCAAATTGTTGAAGGTTAGTTTTTCGCGCATTACGCGGTAATTAAATTTCCCTTTTGTAACTCCATAAAGAATCCCTGCAAACGGAACGGCTGCCAAAACCAGTCCCATTTGATATAAAAACTCTGCTCTCTCCATTTTCCTTCCCGAATTATTTGATGTTGAATCTTTTTTTCTTTTTTCCTTCATCCAGTTGAAAGTTTTCTGCAAAATCAACTGAACATCTTTTAGTAACACAAAAACAATGAACACAAACTTCGGGATGTAAAACAAGGCAAAACCAACCACCAGGTAGCCGACGTATATGTAAGCATCGGACTGTTTTACGTGTTTTATCCCGAACATAAAAAGGCAAAATCCATCAAACACAAGAACTGAAATAGCCCAGAACAAAATGCTTAAGGATTGTTTTATGAATTTATTTCTGAGTTTTGCGAGCAGCGGTTTTATGCCACGGAAAGTGTAAATATCCACCAGCAGCATAAAAATAAAAAGTGGTATCAATAAGAAAATACTCGCTCTCATACAATTACCTCATTGTTTTAATCCGCATTATTCATCTCAACTACCCGATTAGCCCAAAACGACGTAAGTTTCGTATCCATTTTTTGATACTCAAAAAGTGGACTCAACTAAGTCGGGATTAACCCGGAATACCATGACTATTGCCGTAGTCGAATGAGTCATCCGGGTTAAGTCGTTGCAAATAAACACTTTTAATCTTAAAATGTTTGTGACCGGGCTCCTAAATAAATCACAAAAAACCTTAAATGTAATGAGGAAATTACAACTTCTGGGGATCAGTATTTGAGTTGAATCAAATAGAAAAGTGATTAGAAGTTTTAATGCTTATCGTCTCAAAGTCGCAGTGCTCATGTTCGAATAGACAATAAACATTTACTAATCTTCGGAGGCTTCTTCTGTTTTGCTTGAGTTGGCTACCAGCCGATTTATTTCTTTAAGTTCATTGGGTGTAAAATGGCGGTACTCGCCACGTTTTAAATTGCCGAGTTCGATATTCATTATTCGTACACGTTTCAGGCGGGTAACTTCGTAACCCAAATGCGAGCACATTCTGCGGATTTGGCGGTTTAGCCCTTGCGTAAGAACAATATTGAAAGTGAAGTCGTTGATGCGTTCTACCCGGCATTTTTTTGTAACTGTATCAAGAATCGGAACGCCGTTGCTCATTTGCCGGATAAATGCCTTTGTGATTTTCCGGTTTACGTTAACAATGTATTCTTTTTCATGATTATTTCCGGCGCGAAGAATTTTGTTTACAATGTCGCCGTCGTTGGTCATAAATAGCAGTCCTTCGCTGGGTTTGTCGAGCCGCCCGATGGGGAAAATCCGTTCAGGGAAATTAATAAAATCTACAATGTTATCCTTTTTGCTGGTGTCGGTGGTGCAGGTAATCCCAACCGGTTTATGAAAAGCCAGGTAAATATTCGGAACTTCCTTTGTAATCAGTTGCCCATCCACTTCAATACGATCGTCCGAAGTTACCTGAACACCTAATCCGGCCACCTCGCCGTTTACTTTTACCTTGCCGGTTTCAATCAGCCGGTCGGCCTCGCGCCGCGAACAAAAACCGGTTTCCGATATGGCTTTATTTAATCGTTTGCTTTCCATTTGCCTGCAAAAGTAGAAAATCCGTAGCGATCGGAAGGCTTTAAATTGACCTTTTCCAACGTTACTTGACTTGAAGCAGTCGTTGCTTCACTCGAAGCACTCGTTTCCTGACTTGAAGCACTCGTTTGTCTTAAATCGAAGCGGTCGTTTCTTGATCTGATGTAGTCATTTCTCGGCTCAAAGCAGTCGTTTCCTGAGTTGAAGCGGTCGTTTCTTGACTTGAAGCAGTCATTTCTTGACTCGAAGCGGTCGTTTCCTGACCTGATGTAGTCATTTCTCGACTTAAGGCGCTTGTTTCCTGAGATGAAGCATTCGTTTCTTAACCTAAAGTAGTCATCGATTTAAAGGTAAATCAACTCCAGCATTTTTTCCAGCCAGTGCGCGTCAACTTCCGTAAAAGCGGCTTTTCCCGAACTGTCGATATCCAGTACGCCAATAACTTCTCCGGTTTTATTTTTCAGCGGAACCACTATCTCAGAATTCGAGCGGGCATCGCAGGCAATGTGATCCGGGAAAGCGTGCACATCTTCAACTATTACTGTTTCTTTTCGGTTGTAAGCAGCCCAGCACACTCCTTTGTCCTTTTCCAGAATCTGACAGGCAACCGGCCCCTGGTACGAGTTAACGGTCATTTCTCCATCTTCAATCAGGTAGTAACCCGTCCAGAAAAAGTAATCCATTTTATGGTGCAAAACGGCAATAATGGTTGCCATTCGCGCCTGCGTGTTGTTACTTTTTAGTACCAGTTCGCTCAGTTGTTTGTAAATTCTTCCGTATCGGCCTTCTTTTTTTCTGTCTTCCATTTTAATATCTTCTGTGCGTTGTTTTATTGCACGAATAAACAAAAAATCGTTAGTTTAGTTGAATAAAAAAACTGAAAAAATGCACCGAATAATCGATGATCCGAATGAACGCCAGTGGGGAATGTTAGTTCATATTGCTGCTTTGGCCACCTTTATTTTACCTGTTGCCGGAAATATAATTGGCCCGCTTATTATTTATCTGACGAAAAAAGATGAGTACGAATTTGTTGCCGAACAGGGCAAGGAAGTGCTAAATTTCCAGATTACCTGGTCGATCATATTTTTCATTTCAATCATTTTGATTTTTGTGGGAATTGGCATTTTAATGCTGGTTGGATTCGGAATTGCCTGGCTGGTTCTGGTTATTGTGGCTTCGGTATCGGCAAGTAACGGAACGCCTTACAAATATCCTTTTACCATTCGTTTTTTGCAGTAATAGAGGATGTAATCTTTTTCAAAGATGACATCCCTTGGTTTTACTGATTATTAATAGCCATTGAATAACTACAAACATTTTCCTAAATTGATTGGAAACAATTTTGGCTATTTCTGTTTCATTTTCAATCATTAGTGTCCGGTAAAAATTTACCGGGCAGTACATTTTAAAGAACCACCCGGTATGTCTACTTTTGAGTTACCACACCAAAAAGTTAGACATGGGTAAAAATACAATTT
>NZ_FOHT01000057.1:0-12676 GCF_900111425.1 Draconibacterium orientale
TCTACAAGCTAAACCGGAGGTATTTTGGAGAAAAACTCTTTGACAGGCTGGTTATTGCTGGAATTACTGGACTATGACTAAATACGGATATTCAACTTATCTTTTTACTTCCTTGCTTATATTGCTTTCAACCGGGGTTTGGCTATTAGCGCCATATAATATTTAAAAATTATTTAACACATTGTTTTAAATCGTCTTTACCAACAACTGTTTCAGGTTATGTTTAAAGATCCCCCTATGTAAAAGAGGATCTTTTAATTAATACCATCTAAAAACCTATCCTATGGAGAAAAAAAAGATATACTTCCAGTTGACAAAAAATATGCATTTATGCCTTCATATGCGGCCCTCTGCAATTCCTTATCAAATTATTAAGACAATCAGATTTATCGATACGATTTACACAAGCTAAGAATGCGAATGGTAATAATTCCCAAAATGTAAAAATCCAGTTTTTCATACGATTAAAATTGTTTTTATAAAATCATCGTATTAATTTATTTACAAATTTCTAACGCAAAATATTCATGGCTTTATTTTGAACTATTTGCTGAAATCTGAACAAAATGGGATCAATTCAACTTGCTACCTGGAGTTTTCTTTCTGACTTATTTTATACAAGATTTTGTAGTCAGTAATACGATTTGAATACACAGTGTTTTTTCATAAATAGTTTAAGTTAGATATGTTTTAAAAAATATTTATTACACAACTGGTACTGTTCTGTTCTGTTCGCTTATTAACAAAGATACTACATTCCAAAATAAATAAACAGAACTTAATTAATGCTTTACAACATGACAATGATATGTTTGTAGCATTGGTGCAGAATTTAAAACACCGTAAACAACCTACCTGACTTGAACTAAAAAGCCACACCCAAGGGGCAATGAGGCCGTTTGAAAAATTACCCGAAAACAGCATTACTTTTAAGCCAGATAACACATCAAATTGTTCGTACCCGAAGCAACTCCCACTTCCTACAACAGTTCGGGTTTAAATTTTTCAAGGGCACTTCCGGCATCAACTATTTTCGCGATATCGCCAAAAACCTGCAATTAATCGGCCCCTCATCTCCTCAAAACGAGTTAAACCTCATCATCAATGGTAGGAATTCCCCTACCTTTTGTTAGACATTATCCTCTCGCGATGTAGGTTTTCGCCTGTTACTATTTTGCTTTGCCCATGGTAATTTTGTTAAAAACAAAATATGTAAGGAAATGAGTGTAAGAACCATGAATAGTCAACCTTCAATATTAATACTGGCAGATTTTTCGGACGGAAGCTGGCACGCTACTTCGTTTGCCATGCAATTTCTTTATACAGAAAAATCACCGGTTACTATTTTACAAACTTATCAGAATCCGGGCTGGGGACACTTAATGATGCGCAAACTGAGCCATCACTTGAGAAAAATTACAAAAAACGAACTACGAGCTTTAAAAAACAGATTAACAAAGCATTTTAACATTGAAAAACAAAAAATTAACACCCTTTCTGTTGAAGGCGAACTGAATTCGGTACTGAATTTTAAACCAATTATTAACGGGCAGCACAACCTTGTTTTATCTACACACAACTCTTTCGAGGATTCGTGCAAAAGACAAAACGGATGTTTGGAGAAAATAATTGATACCGCGAAACATCCCCTGTTTATTATACCCGAAAGGTTTGAAGGCGACGCTACGAAAAAAATACTGTTTGTTGCAAACCCCGACAAAGAACCATCGGTGCAATTGCGCAACCAGCTTATTGAAATATGTAAAAAAACCCAATCAAACCTGGAAATACTGTTTGTACTAAAAACACAAAACCAACATATAAGCGAGAATGTAAAATCAAACTTCAACAACTATTTTGAGGGGATTGATATCACGCTTAATACAATATCAAATAAAACAAAATGTAAGGGTATTAACAATTACCTGAATCAGACAAACCGCGATTTAATTGTAATTGAAAACGATTGACACTTTTGGAAAGCAGACAGAATAAAACAATAGCGATGAAACAGAAAGATTATAGCATTTTGGCGCTTATTTCGCCAAATAAAGAAGGAGAGGCGGTTTTAAAAGAAGCCCTTTACCTGCAGAATACCCTGGAGGTAAAGCTTGCCATATTAAATGTAATAGAAGAGCGCGGTTTTTTTGAGCGAAATTTTCAGCCCAAAGAAACTGAATTAGCCATTAAAAAGGCCAAAGAAGAATTAACAAACTTTGTAAAGAAAGTAATTGGCAAGGAGCTACCAAACAATGTTGTTATTTCGGTACGAGCCGGTAATCCGGTTGAAGTTTTACTGGAAAAATCGAAAACCGACAGCCTCGAGTTCCTGCTTATTGATAAAAGCGACAGCGATTATCCGGGAGCTTTAACAAAAGAGGAAGTCGATAAATTAATTAGCTTATCGAAATGCCCGGTATTAACGGTTAATAAAGATTTTGGAGTACCGGAAATAAAAAATATTGCCATTCCAATCGATATCACCCAATCGACAAAAAAGAGGCTTTTGTGGGCCCAATTTTTAGCGAAAAAGCACAACGCAAAAATTACAATCCTTTCGGCGCTAAAAGCCAACATTAATGTGGAAAAAAGCCTTGCCCTGAAAAATGCTCAAAAAATACAAAAGTTACTCCACGACCATGACATTGAATCGGATATTAAAATACTAAAAGTATATAATCAGGATTCGCATCAGGTTATTCTGGATTACGTTAAAGAAGAAAATCCCGAGCTATTGATCATCCGTACGCATCAGGAATCGATATTTTCCAATACAAACATCGGAAAATTTGTTTCAGAGATTGTTCATGGAAGTAAATTGCCTGTTTTTACGGTTAATTATACGCCCAATCCTGTTGACTCGCTGTTTTTGTAAAAAAAATAAAGAAAAATGTCCGTATTCCGCCAACCAATTACCTGTTTGAACGTTAACACTACGGAACTTTTAATTTTGATTAATGATAGAAAAAACAGCCTTCAATTACCTACTCAATCAAGTATTTTATTGAGTAAAAACATTGCCGGCAAGCAAAAGTGTCAGTTTGACAATATGCTTTAAAACGTTAAGATATATTAAAATATTGCACAAATAAATATTCACAATTGCATCATAATCTGGAAACGAAGTATATTAAGAATTTTTAGACATTCTTTTTTAAACAACAGGAAACGAGCATACTAAAAAGTCATGATAATACGCAAGAAAATGATTATACGAGTTACCTGCCTACTGCAGGCAGGCATGGGTTACCTAAAATAAAAACAATTATAAACGAATGAATAATAATAACACAAGAACAGGCAAGCTCATAGCCATTCAGGATTCGTTAGTGAAAGCACGATTCTACGGAAATGTGATAATGGGTGAAACTGCCAATGTTATAGTAGATGGTAAATCGTTACAAGCCGAAGTATTACAAATAATTCCCGATCCAAAAAATGCGGATGCGGGAATTGTTGAAATGCAGGTTTTTGAAGATTTAACCGGTGCTCAAATTGGCGATCAGGTGGAATTTACGGGCAAATCCTTATCGGTACTTTTGGGTCCGGGGTTGCTAACCAGTATTTGGGACGGACTGCAAAATCCCTTATACAAACTCGGCGAACAGAATGCTTACCTGGTTCCCGGAATGAAAGCGCCGGCACTTGATGAAGAAAAATTGTGGGACTTCACGCCATCAGTAGCTGTTGGCGACAAAGTAAAGGGTGGCGATGCCATCGGTACCGTGCCTGAAGGACGTTTAACCCACAGCATTCTGGTGCCTTTTAATTTTGGCAAATGCAAAGTGGAAAGCATTATTGAAAAAAGCGAGGTAAATATTACCGAAACAGTTGCTGTTATTTCCGACAGTCAGAACACAAAACACGAGTTAAAACTGGCTTTCCGATGGGCGGTAAAATCGCCAATTCCATTTAAGGAACGCGCTATTCCGAGCAAAACCATTTCTACCGGAGTACGTGTTATCGATTTGCTGGCACCGGTTAGTTATGGCGGAACAGTGGGAAACCCGGGTCCTTTTGGTGCCGGAAAAACCGTATTGCAGCACTCGTTGTGTAAATATGCTCTGGCTGATATTATTATTATGGCAGCCTGCGGCGAACGCGCCGGTGAGGCAGTGGAGGTGTTTAAAGATTTTGCCGAGCTGGAAGATCCGTCAACCGGCGACTCGCTGATGAACCGGATGTGTATTTTCGGAAATACCAGTTCGATGCCTGTTGCGGCGCGTGAGGCCAGTGTATTTATTGCACTAACCGTTGGCGAATATTACCGCTACCAGGGCTACAACGTGGTCCTTTTAGCCGACTCAACTTCGCGTTGGGCACAGGCACTGCGCGAGCGTAGTGGCCGCCAGGGCGATATTCCCGGGCCGGAGGCTTTCCCAATGGATATCCCCGATCAGATTAAAGGAATGTACCAGCGTGCCGGAGCCGATCAGGGAACAGGTGGCTCATTAACTTTTATCGGAACAGTGTCGCCGGCAGGTGGTAACTTCCAGGAGCCGGTAACACAGGCAACAATGGATGCAACCGGAGGTTTCTGGGGCTTGTCGCAAGACCGTGCCGATGCAAAGAAATACCCGGCAATCGATCCGCTTTCTTATACTTCGTCGGTGTACGACAGTTTTATTTCGTGGGACGACCGCAATAAAATGCTGCAAACGCTTTATGAGGCGAATGGTATCGACCAAACCATCAGTACCATTGGTTTGAAAAAGGTTCCGGTTGAAAAATATATACTTTATCAAAAAGGGCTCACCATCGATTTCTGTGTAATGCAGCAAAATGCTTTCCACAAACTGGATGCGTGTACGCGGCCTGAACGCCTGATCATTATTAACGAAGCGGTTCAGAAACTTATCGATAGTACCATCAATTTTGCCCGGGAGGACAAGGAAGACGAAGAAGTAAAAGAGCTGGTAAAAGCAAAATTTGATGAACTGCGCCAGTGGTGGAAAGACTGGAACACTTCGGCTCAAAGTATCGATGAAATGGCCGTTCTTCCGGAAAAAGTTGAACAATTTATTTTACAAGAAGAGTACACACTATGATACGAAAAGAAATAAACAGAATTAGCGAAGTTGGTAAAGCACTGATTTCGGTTGAAGGAAATCCGGGTGTGGCACTCAACCACGTGGTAGAATTGCTGGAAGCCGGAACCAACCAAAGCCTTTCGTTTGCCAAAGCCATTAATATTACTGAAGACTCAACGCGTTTCCAGGTATTTAACGGAACGCAGGGCTTGAGCACACAAACAAAAATTCGCATGCACGAGGTTCCGTTAACTGCAGGTTTCTCGTACAACATGCTGGGCCGTAGCTTCGATGGTATTGGCGATGTGGCCGACGGTGGTCCTGAAATTATTTTTGAGAAACAAATTTCAACACGATTGGATACTTTAAATCCAACGGTTCGTTTGGTTCCCAAGCAACCTTTGTGGACAGGTATTCCGATGATTGATGTATTTAATACGCTGGTAAAATCGCAAAAGATTCCAATTTTTGCCGGCCCAACCGAGCCTTACAACCGACTGCTTTCGCAGATTGCACAGGGTGCACAGGCCGACGTAATTATTTTTGCCGGTATTGGTTTGAAATTCGACGAGTACCACTACTTCAAAGAGCAGTTGTCGCAATCGGGTAATATCGATAAAACGATCATGTTTACCCACCTTGCCGGAGATTCGCAGATTAAAGGTTTGATGTTACCCGATGTGGCATTAAGTGTGTCGCGCGAATTTGCCGACCAGGGAAAAGACGTGTTGGTGCTGTTAACCGACATGACCAACTGGTCGAATATTTTGCGTAACGTAGCCAACTACCAGGATCAGATTCCTTCGTTGCAGGGTTATCCGGGTTCGTTGTATTCGGAACTGGCCAAACGTTACGAGGTAGCTGCCGACATTGAAGGCGCTGGTTCGATCACTATTATCGGGGCAACAACGCTCGAATCGCTTGAAGATCCGGTTCCTGATAACACTGGTTATATTACCGAGGGACAGTTTTTCCTTGATAACGGGAAGCTGAAACTGGCACGTTCGCTGTCGCGTTTAAAGCAGCAGGTTAACGACACTACCCGGGATGACCACCGCCCTATTATGACAGTGATGGCCTCGTTGCTTGCCGATGCTGAAAAAGCGTACGAAGCAGCCGAAGTTGGTGCTGCAAACGATACATTCTCGCAAAAACTACTGCGTTACCGCGAAGATTTTATCGCAAATATGGAGGAGCCATTCGGTGAACCTATCGAGCTGGAAGCCGCATTAGACAAATGCTGGGATATTTTAAAACGACATTTTGAGCCAACCGAAACAGGGTTGAGCAAAAAACTGATCGAGCAATACTGGAACTAACCACTAATCGGAAAAAGAGATGACAAAAAATAAAGAAAACCTGGAAGGAATTGTTTCCAAACTAAAAGAGCAGGGTGTTAATGCCGGCGAAGCAGAGAAACAACGTATAATTGAAAATGCAAAGCAGGAAGCAGAGAAACTGATTGCCGAAGCAAAAGCTACCAGCAAAAAAATTGTTGAAGAGGCCGAAACGAAAGCTTCGCAAGCCGAAAAAAATGCAGAAAAAGCAATTGCACAGGCTTCGCGCGATATGGTTGAAGCCACAAAAATCACCATCTTAAACCACCTGAAAAAGGTGTTTGGCAAAGAGTGCAAAACTTTATTCCGCCAGGAAGAATACCTGCAAGAACTGCTAAAAGTGGTGATCGATTCCATTTCAGGAAAAAAATCGATAAAAGTACCGCCGGAGTTGCATAAAGAAATGGAAGCATTTCTACTGAAAGAAGCGCTTCAGGAAGAGGTAACGTTGCAACCACTTTCGGCGAGTAAAGCCAAAATAAAAGTAAAATCGACCGACAAAGACGGAATTAGTTTCGTGGTCAGCTCAAAAGAAATTGAGAGCGGTTTATTTTCCTTACTCAACAAGGATTTGGTTGACCGAATCATTAAAAGCAAGGAGGATTAAATATGTCAAACATGGTTTATCTTATGACCAGTTTGCCATCGTTGTCCCTGGGAGAGGCACCTCCGATTACAATTGATGAATTTAACGATGACGCAAAACGCCAGCTGTCTGCACGACATTTTAAGGCGCTGCAATCGGTTGATATTCAAAAATTGGATGCTAAAGTTGGAGTAAGAAGCATTTCCTCGCTTTTATACAGTATCAAGGAAGATCTTTCAGAAGTTAGAGCGGCCAAAGCGCAAAATCGTCAGCCGAAGCCGGAACGGATGCCAAATTCGTTGCTGCGCGGAAACCCCATGGAGCGCGAGATGAATATTTTGCAGTGGCAGTGGGAAGAACTGCAGGATATTGAAGCCGGAAAAACATTCACGCTAACCGAAGTTCTGGTATATAAACTAAAACTTCAACTGGTGGAAAGATTGTATTCCTTCGACGAAAACAAAGGTGCCGAAGTACTGGCATCGGTGGTAAATCCGGGAAAAAACAAGGAGGGCAAATAATGGCAGGTATAAAAATAAAATATACAAAAACCGAAAGGGCCCGCCAGAAGAAAATTCTGAAGGTTTCGGAAAGGATGCTGCCCTTGTTTGAAGCGATGGAAAAATCGTTGATGGCAACCATTAATACCATCGCTGAACGGATTGAGCAGATTCGCGAAGAGATTGAAAAGAACCGAAAGGCAGCAGAACCATGGACGGCCGTAATGAGTGACTCATGGGTGAACATCGATGAATATATTTCGGTGAATAAAATCATCACCAAAACCGTTGATGTGGCCGGTGTTCGTGTGCAACAGTTCGTTAAGGTTGACTTTAATGTAATGCCGGTTAACGACGAAACGCCTTTATGGGTTGACGATGCCATTGAACTGATGCAGGTACAATTGCAACTATTGGCCGAAATCGAATGTTTGAAAGAACAAATCGAGCTTTTGGAAGAGGAGCTATTGGATGTACGGGCACGGGTAAAACTGTTCGAGAATCGCCGTATTCCGAATGCAAAACTGGCCATTCGTAAAATTGGTCAGAAGCTGCAGGACGACGAACGCCTTACAATTGCAACGGCAAAAGTGGTAAAAACAAGCAAACAAAAGGAGGGCAGCCTATGATAGCAGAAATGAAAAAACTGATGCTGTTTATGCCCGACTCGGCCGATGATATTGATGCCGAACTTACCGTTCTGGGAGAACTCGGAGTTATACACATCGCTCCGTTACAACCGGCAAAACACGAATCGATTGAACGGGTTGATGCACGTATAAAACAGTTACAGCAAGCCATTTCGGTTCTCGACCGTTACGATGAAGAGGAATACACCGGAGTAAAAAACGATGAAATTACCGACTACTCGAAACTGGAAAGAGGTGCGGTTTTCCTCATGGAAACGGTGCTGGATGCTGAACATCATCGTCAGGAACTGAAAAATATGAAACGCAACTTAACCAGCGATATCGCCTGGTTTGAGCGTTGGGGAAATATTACGCTAAAAGATATAAAAGACCTTAACGAAAAGGGAATTTATATTAAAACATACCTGCTCGACGACAGGGAATTAAAGAAAATTTCCGATCGCGAAGACATACAGGTAGTTGGCAAGCAAAACGAGCTGAACCAGGTTATTTTACTGACGAAAGATGCCGGTGAGCGACTCTTGGATTTGGAAGCGCTACCTTTTCCACAAAACGAGTTGGAAAACGCAAAAGAATTATTAGCAACAACCAACAAGGATCTGGCAAGCAACAAGGAGTTTTTACTTCAATTGCGCGAACAAAAGGCCGTGTTAGAAGACGGGTTAAAAGAACGCCTGCGCCGTTACGATGTTCGCAATGTGCAATTTGGTGGTTTGGCCGTGGATAAACACGTTCGTTTTTGGAAAGGTTTTATTCCGCTGGAACACGTTGACGAGTTCATTGAAACGGCGGAAAAGCGCCATTGGGGGTATATTATCGAGGATCCTTTACCGGAAGAAATGGAAGAGGTCCCTACCCTTGTGCGAACGCCAAAATGGGCGCAGCGAATTCAGCCGGTTATGGATTTTATGGGACTGGTTCCCGGCTACAAGGAAATGGATGTTTCCAGGGTATTTATGGTATTCTTTACCTTTTTTACCGGAATTTTGGTGGGAGACGCCGGCTACGGACTGGTTTTCCTGCTGATCACATTTCTGGCGCACCGAAAGAAAAAATTTGCCAAGCAAATTGAGTTTGGCTTGATCTATACCCTTTCGGTGTCGATTATGTTTTGGGGTGTGTTAACCGGAACCTATTTCGGCTCGGAAGCAATTGCTGAACTACCGGTACTGCGCAGCTTAAAAATTGACGCACTGGCCAGCTTTGGTGGCGACAACCTGATTATACAGAAAATCATGTTCCTTATCGGAGCTGTTCACCTTACCGTTGGGCACCTGCAGGTAGCATGGAAATTTAATAACAGCGTAAGAGCGATTGCGCAATTCGGCTGGATAGCCATTATCTGGGGATTGTACCTCATTGTAAACCAAATGGTGCTGGGCATTGAAGCTCCGGCATTAATGGTCTGGCTGTTTGTTGGTGGCGCAGTGCTTGTGGCTTCATTCTCAAAACCGGGAACAAGCTTCTTTAAAGGCATGCTTTCATCCATCGGAAATTTGCCACTGAGTATAATCAACGGTTTTTCCGACATTATTTCGTACATCCGGCTTTATGCAGTTGGTCTGTCAACGGTGTTAATGGCGGCAAGTTTTAACCAAATGGCGATTGGCGACGGCATAACAACCGTGGCTTCCGGAATTGGAGCTGTTCTGGTTTTAATCCTCGGACACGGATTAAATATGATTCTGGCAGCAATGGCCGTGCTGGTTCATGGCGTGCGTTTAAATATGCTCGAATATGCCGGCCACGCCGAAGTTGAGTTTTCAGGAAGTGAATATAAACCCTTCAATTTGAAGGACAACAAATAATAGAAATCTTTAAAATAGTATAAAAATGACGTTAACAACAATTTTAGCAACAACAGTTACAGGCTTTGGCGGGCACGCTATTGCACTGGGTATTGCAGGTGTAGGTTCCGCAATTGGAACCGGTATTGCAGGCATGGGAGCTTTAGGGCTTTGGAAACAATCGATCAGAGATAAAAAGAAACTTCCGTCGCTGGCTTTGGCGATGGTAGGTATGCCATTAAGCCAGGTAATTTATGGTATGATTTTTATGAATGCGATGATCGGTGCAAACCTGAGTCCTGACAGTTACACCAACCAAATGATTTGGGCATTTTTTATAGGTATCGCCATTGCAGCCTCCGCAATTATGCAGGGACGTGTTGGTGCTGCCGCTTGTGCCAACTTAGCTGTTGATGATAAACAAGGTGCAGGTATGTACATCGGTGCTATGGGTATCATCGAAACGGTTGCACTTCTGTCCATGGTATTTGGTATGGGAGGCATTCCGGGCGCTTAATACGCGGAGATCGGACTACCAAAAAATATGAGGATGTCTGAAAAGTAAGCTATAACGTCATTCTGAATTTTATTTCAGGATCTGGCAAAATTGAATTCAAAAGCCGGAAAGATCCTGAAACAAGTTCAGGATGACGAAGCAGGAACTTTTTAGATAGCCTTTTTTATTCCAGAATGTAAATACAATTGAATATCTTTAGCAAAAGAAATCGTTGAATTTACTAAATGAGTTTAAAAATACTATTTCGAGGAAGGGTCTTACTGGCCATTATCATCTTTACAACAATAACCTGTACCGGAATTATTTACACCTCCATAAAAAGTTTGCGTCTCGACCGCGAACACCTTTCATTACTTGAACTTTCGAAAAACATCGACCTCGAAATATCACACAGCCGGATATTTCTGGATGACTACTTTTTGTTAAACGACTCCCTCAAAAAAACAACGATTTTAAATTGTTTTACAAAAACCAGCAGGTACACAATTTCACTCGATTCACTAATTTCTGAAAAATATAAAGGTAGCCGCGAGGAATACCTTCGAAATTCACTTGAACAAGTGGATAGTCACGTTAATAAATTACAAAACAAAGTAGCAGCATCACTTCAAAATAATGCAGAAAATTTTAACGTGGCAATTTTAACTGAATATCGTGATTTTCAACTGGCTTACCAGGAACTGGACAGAACCATTCATGAGTACATTTTACACGAAAATAACGAATTCAGACAACGGGTATTTACCCTCGTGCTGTTAACCTTTTTTCTGTTATTGGTATGTATATTTTTAATTTACCGAATAATAAATTCGTATAACACGATTGAAAAACAACAGGCACTCCGGGCGCTTGAAGTGGAATATAAAGAACGTAAACGAATAGCAGCTGATCTGCACGATGGACTGGGTTCCATTCTGTCGAGCATTGCTCTTTTTATAAAATTAATCGAAAAAGATTGTACCCATAACAAGGAAAACAAAAGCCTTATCCAGGTTAAAGAATTATCGGGAATTGCGCTGGAAAACCTGGAAGCCACAATAAACAACCTTAACCCATCAATATTAAACAAATATGGGTTACTGAAATCGCTGGAAATTCTGTGCGACAAAATAAATGACACGGGACAAGTTTACTGTGTTGTTAACTCAACAAATCCGGAGATAACCTTAGATCCGAACATGGAACTAAACGTTTATCGTATTTGCAACGAATTAATAAATAACACCCTTAAACACGCCAACGCATCGAAATTATTTTTCGACATTCAACAAATCAAGAAGACTGTAGTTATATTGTATCGCGACAACGGTATTGGTTTTAGCCCTGAACTTATTCACACATCAGACGAGGAAAAAATGGGTTTGCGAAACATTATTAATCGTATTGAATCGTTTGGAGGCAAATACGAGATTAACACAGGCGAAGGAAAGGGAGTTGAAATAAAGCTAAGTTTCACGATATAATTCACGAAAATGGAGAACACAAACATTATAATTGTTGACGACCACAAAATTTTTAGAGATGGTTTGATACTATTGTTAAGCAATTTCGATTTTGTATCGGTTGTTGGCGAAGCAGCAAATGGAGAAGAGTTTCTGGAATTGATTGACAATGTAAAACCCGACATTGTTTTAATGGATATTAACATGCCAAAAATGAATGGCATTGAAGCTACAAAATTAGCCCTGCAAAAATATCCTGAGCTAAAAGTTATTGCACTAACATCGTTTGCCGACGATGAATATATTGAGCAGATGATATCGGCCGGCGTTGAAGGCTACATGCTAAAACGCTCGGATATTGAAGATTTTGAAAAAGCCATAAAAAAAGTTGCCGACGGCGGAAGCTACTTTTCTGCGGAAATTATAAAAGTAATATCGCGCAATTTGTATAAAGAAAAAGAGCGCAAATCGGGCGAACAATTACTTGATAAATTTACTCCGCGCGAAAAAGAGATCCTGAACCTGATTTGTAAAGGGCTAAACAATGAGCAAATTGCTGAACTCATTCATTTAAGCCCTAAAACAGTAGAAAAACACAAAAGCAACCTCTTCCAAAAAACCGAAACTTTTAACACCGTTAACCTGGTTATTTACGCGTTTAAAAACCAGCTTATTTCGTTGTAACAGCTCGTTTTTACATTCAACAAAAAACGGATAGTGCAAACTTCTGAAATCGAGTAGGAGGAAAATAAAATAGTTTTCCTCCTACTTTATTTTCCGACCTCTCACACCACCGTACGTACGGTTCTCGTATACGGCGGTTCCTT
>NZ_FOHT01000051.1:0-22689 GCF_900111425.1 Draconibacterium orientale
AGCCCGTCAGCGCCGATGGTACTGCGTAAAAGTGGGAGAGTAGGTCGCTGCCAATTTAAACCAAAGCCCGTGTTCAATAGAGCACGGGCTTTTTTATTGTTGTTAATTAAGCTAAAAAGTATTTAACTTATAATGATGGCTTAAATGCTTTTTTTAGATTTGTGTTAAAATTTTCTGTATGCTAAAAGCACGGTATTTTTTGCTCACTGTTCTAATTTGTACGGTACTGCCCATAATGGTTATAGCACAGCCACGCGGTATTAATACGCAAAGAGAACAGAATGAACAAACAGCTGTTAAGGAGGTTCCATCAAAAATAAAACTGTGGTACCTGAAAGGTGATGGTGCATTTAAAGATTCAACAGTTTTAGATACACTGCACGATTATAAACATATCTTTCATCCGATATTTAAAAATTCAATATCGGCTACCTATACAGGCAACTACGGAAACCCGGGAATGAGCAACGACTTTTTCCAACGTGGCAATCAAACCAATTATTTTTTCCTTCAATCGAGGCAGGATTACCTGTTAACTCCGGGGAAAATAAAGTACATGAATACAACTACACCCTATACACGTTTCGATTACAGCCAAAGCGAAAACAAATCGAGGAATAACGAAACGCGTTTTGATGTGGTGCACTCGCAAAATGTAACGCGATTCTGGAACTGGACATTCCGCACCAATCAGGAGAAATCCGACGGGCAATACAGTGCTCAGGATGCCAAAAACAATTTTGTGGCACTAAACACCAGTTATAATCGCGACCAGTGGAATGTTTACGGCGGATTCATTTCAAACTCGTTAAAAAATAGCGAAAACGGTGGTTTAACAAACGATACAATACTCTTCTCGGGGCAGGAGGCCGAATACTGGCCGACAAACCTGAGCGAAGCCAGGAGTCAATTCAATAGTATTAATTATTATACTACAGCAGAATACCGAATCGGAAAATACGATTTTGATCCGGTGGACAGCGTTGATGTTTTCAGGCCGATTGTGGGCTTAATGTACAGTTTCGGGCACGACAGGTATTCGCAGAAATTTGTGGACGAAGAAGACACTACTAACACCTTCTTCATGAATACTTATTACGGTGATGATTACACTACCGATGAAATAAAGTACCGGCGAATAAGTAATGTATTTCAGCTAAAGCAGTACGAAAACCCGAATAGAAAATACACCTTTGGGAAAAGAGCCTTTTTGGGGCACGAACTATTTCGCGGAAATACTCCGGGAGTTCAGGTGAATGATTCGACCCACCGACGTTTTGATATTAAGTACTCGAACCTGTATGTAGGTGGTGGTATTTTTAGGGAAATGGGAAGTTTTTGGCTTTGGAATTTCGATGGAAAAGTGAACCTGGCCGGACGAAATGCAGGGGAGCTGGAGTTAAACGGAATGATAACAAAACCATTCAGTTTCTGGGGCGATTCAGCGGCAGCGATGATATTTACCGGTTCGTTCGAGAATAGAGTTCCTGACTATTTCCAGGAAACATTCCGATCAAATCATTTTCAGTGGGACAATGATTTTGATGCCGAACAACGTTTAACACTGGGGGCGAAATTCAGAGTGCCACAACGTAAACTCGAATTGGCAGCCAACTACGCTGCCATAAATAACTTTCTGTATAATAACGAGGAAGCTATTCCCGATCAAACGTCAAACGAAATATTGGTAATGTCGGTGTATGCCGATAAGGATTTTAACTACCGGCGATTCCATTTCCGCACGCGCTTGCTTTGGCAAAAAGTGTCGGAAGAGCGCTACCTGCATTTACCCGAATGGTCGGCTTTTGTAAATACCTACTACCAGTTTACCATTTCGAAAGTAATGTTTACTCAAATTGGTGCCGATGTGCGTTATAATACAAACTATTATGCCGATGCGTACTCGCCGGCAACCGGTTTGTTTTACCTGCAGAGCGAAAAAGAATATGGCAATTATCCGTATATAGATGTATATGCTACATTGCGTCTGAAACGTACGAAGGTTTTCTTTAAATATATGAACCTTGGCACGCACTTTCTTGACGGCACGTACATGACAACGCCAAACTACCCAATGCCGCGCGCTACTTTCCGTTTGGGCGTTTCGTGGGCATGGTACGATTAGGTTACTCGTTTATAGTACTTAGATATTTGGTAATTATTTAGGTAGTGAAGGAGATTCAGCGATTCTATCAGAACTAAAATATTTTGAGTTTTGCTTTATCCTTCACCTGTCAACTGACGGGAGCTCTGATAAACGTGTGATGTTACTTTAAAAATTCTGACCTATCGGTATAAATTTTCCCCCTGATTAGGGGAAATGACGTCAGCCAAATGGGGAGCGAAATTTAACACTTCTAATTTTTATTGATTAAATCGTAAAACTCCGAAAGGATCATTGCGGTAGCACCCCAAATTATTTCTCCATCGTATTTTACGCAGGGCACTTGCATTAATCCGGTAAGTGTTTTTAATTCGATGGTGGAGTGCGGTGGTTTAAAGGCTTCAATGGGGAAAAGAATGGTTTTCTCTACTTCATCAGGGCAAAGTATAAATTCAGGGTTGGTATCCATCCAGCCCACAAATGGTGTTATCTGGAAACGGCTCACTTCAACATAAAACGACGAAAGCGTTCCCAGCAGCCTGATCTTATCCCGGGGAATTCCAATTTCTTCGTAAGTTTCGCGCAGTGCCGTTTCGCTTGCACTTTCGTTGGCCTCATTTCGTCCGCCCGGTAAGGCAATTTGTCCTGCATGGTGTTTCATATACACGGGGCGCTTAATCAGGCAAACCTTTAATCCGTCAACATCACGAAAAAGCAACAACAGCACACTGCTTGGCTTCACCTTGCCCTGGTCTTCAGGAGCAGGATTTAGCACACGTCCGGGCGGCAGCATTTTATAATGCGACTGCGAACCGGGAAGGGCTCCTTTTAAAGCGGCTGCTATTTTATCAGGATGCGTAATCATTAGACGCAAAAATAAAAAATACCTGCTGATTTGAGAAGGCGAAATGCAGAAACAATTTTTGTGGTAGTGTAAACGAAGCGACGAATCAGATCAATATTCAAAATCTTTCGCTACTTCCGAAAAAATCCGGTACGAATCCAACCGCTTTTGCTGGTCGTAAATGTGCGATGAAACGATTATTTCGTCGGCAGCGGTGTTAGCTATAAGCTCTTGGAGTTCGCGCTCAATTTTTTCTTTTCCGCCAATAAGCGAGCAGGCCAGCATCTGGTCGATTTGCGTTTTAATGATTCCCCATTTCTCGTAGCCCAAATGCCGGGTTGGAGGCTGCATCAACTCGCGACGGCCGGTAATAATTCCCATAAAACTGCGTCGCATGGTGCTGGCCAGGTATTCGGCTTCGTCCTCGGTTTCGGCAGCAACCACCTGGCTACCCACAATCACATAAGGTTTGTCCAATTGGGCGGATGGTTTAAAATTGTCGCGGTATATTTTTAATGCGGCAATAAGCATTTGTGGCGCAAAATGACTGGCAAATGCATAAGGCAATCCCAGTTCGGCGGCCAGGTAAGCACTGTCGGTACTCGATCCTAAAATCGTTATGGGCACGTTGGCACCTTCAGATAAAACAGAGCGTACTTCGGCTGTTCTGTTTTCGACTGAGAAATATTGTTGAATTTTACGCACTTCGTTCGGGAAATCCTGCGCAGCACGCATACGGTCGTAGCGCAGTTCGGCAGCGGTTACCGGATCGGTTCCGGGGGCCCGGCCCAAGCCTAAATCGATTCGGTTGGGGTAGAGGGCAGCCAGGGTGCCAAACTGCTCGGAAACGATTAGCGGCGAATGGTTGGGCAGCATAATTCCACCTGAGCCAACGCGTATGTTTTTTGTTTCTGCGGCAATGTAAGCAATTATAATCGATGTGGCGGCGCTGGCCACACTAATGATATTGTGATGCTCGGCCACCCAGTAGCGGCTGTAACCCAGCAGTTCGGTATGTTGTGCCAACTCGAGGCTGTTGTGCAAAGCATCAGCGGGAGTCGAGCCTTCGGCAACCGGTGCTAAATCGAGCACCGAAAAGGCCAATTGTTTTCTGTCTGTCATTCTTGTTTTCTCCTTTGGCCTATATAACAAAGGAAGGTGGATTTTGATTAATGCGCAGGGGGAAATTAGTCGAAACGAATCACCTTATCAGGCGAAATTTTCGAGATAAACCAGCTTGGGATAATAAGTATCAGCGAAGTAATTACAATGGTTCCGAGGTTGAGCAGCAGCAGGTGGGTAAGCGAAAAATTCATCGGCACATAATCAACGTAATACGACTCGGGATTAAGCTGAATGATATGAAAAAACTTTTGCAGTAACACGATAGCCACACCGATTATATTTCCCCACAGCAGTCCGCGACCGGTTAAAAATACCGAGAGGTACACAAACACTTTACGGATGCTCCAGTTGGGGCTTCCCATGGCTTTTAGCACGCCAATCATTCCGGCACGTTCAAGTATCAGCACCAGTAAACCCGACACCATATTAAAGGCCGCAACAATAACCATCAGTATCAGGATAATCCACACGTTCATATCCAGAATCGACAGCCAGTCGAAAATTTGTGGGTAAACGCGCGTTATACTTTGTGTGCGCAGTATCTCCGAGTTTTCTTCGCGGTAACTGATAATAATATTGCGTATGTTTTGTTCAATGTTGTCGATATTGAAAAAGTCGGTGGTAATTACTTCAAAGCCGGTAATCTGGTCCGGGCGCCAGTCGTTAAGCCGCTGAATTTGTTTCAGGTCGCCCACAATAAACAACTGGTCGAACTCTTCGAAACCGGTGCGGTAAATACCACTAATCTGCATTTGCAGCATGCGTGGGATCACCTCGTCGCCGGTAAGAAAATAAACCACAATGCGGTCGTTTAGTTTCAGGCGCAATAGTTTGGCCACCTGGGCCGACAGCAACACTTCGTTTACCCGGGCACTGTCGGTAATATTCGGCAATTGGCCCTCGATAAGGTGTTTGCTAAAAAACTGCCAGTCGTAATTTTGGTCAACCCCTTTAAACACGATAGCCTGAATGTACTCGTCGGTTTTTATCATGCCCGGTTTGGTGGCATAAGGCTGCAGGCGTTGTACACCGGGTAATGCTTTTACATCGTCAAGGAATGGCTGATTTTCGGAAACAGGACTGGTTTCGTACGAGTTGTTCGAGTCGTAATTAATAATCTGAATATGCGAACCAAAGCCGATTACTTTGTTGCGGATTTCTTTTTTAAATCCGGTAACCACCGCTACGGCAACAATCATTACTGTTAAACCCAGCGCAATACCCGCCAGCGCAATACGAATAATACGTTGCGACAATTGCTTTTTGTTTGCTTTATCGAAAAATAACCTGCGCGATATAAAGAGTTCGGTGTTCAAAATTTCAGACGATTTTAAAAGTCAATTTTCTGCAGCCAAATGTACAAATCTATTTTTTACTTTTTGCCCGAAGTTCGATGGATCAGTTTAAATTTCAGGAGGAGAAGCAATTATTATCATTTTGCTTTGTTTCTTTATTGATAAATGAGCTCATGTCAAAGTCAATACTGGCTTAATTGAGGCGCTACCCTTTTGTTCCCGACGTAAAGTACGGAATTTCGCAAGCTCAACTGTAGACATTTTCCCTTATGAAGGGAAAACAGTTTTATAGTAAGGGCGGAAGAAGACTTGATGCTATCCTCTTTAGTTTGTTAATTGTTGGCTCCCCTCTTGAGTTCCTGACAGGGTGAGGGGTTAAGCATATCTCAATAGTTTTAATGTCGTTCCAAAGTTGCAATACACCGCAATCTCTATGTAATCTGCTCTAAGTTTTAGTTCTTTTTCCTACTTCTGACTTCCGTCTGGGACTATTATTTTGCTGTTTCAACCTGCAGGTCGGCTTCCGGCAGTTCGCTTCGGCGATTAATAAACGGAAGCACCATTACTGATAGTATTCCGATAAGAATAATCATCGCTGTCATTGAAGTGTGGGCCACAAAAGCAAAGATAATCCCGTTTTCGTTGGCTACGCCGTACAGCGACAAGGCTTCTTTGGCCATAAAATGCCATGCCCCGATTCCGCCCTGTACCGGTGCTACCATCCCAAAACTTGCCAGTACAAATGTGGTTAGTCCGGCAATAGGGTTCAGGTTGCTGGTAAAATCAAAAGCGAAGAATACCACGTAAAGCATTAGGTAATACATGCCCCAGATAAAAGCGGAGTGAAAAAAGAACCAGCCTTTTTTCTCGATGTTTCGAATAGAAATAAAACCCTCCTTAAAGTTGCGAATCACTTCCATTATTTTTTTGAAAAAGGCCGTATGTTTAAATGCGTTTCTGAAAAAGAAAATCAAAACGGCAAATACAACAACGCCGATAATAAGGTAAGGCGATGTAATAGCGGCATGCAGTTTTTCCGATATTTCCGGATTGGATTTCATAAAATGTAACATCTTGCCAAACTGCGAGAGAATGACAATAGCAAGCAGAATCAGTAGCGATATCAGGTCGATTAGTCGTTCGGCAACCACGGTACCAACTAATTTGGTAAACGATATTTTTTCGTAACGTGCCAAAACACCACAGCGCGATACTTCGCCCATTCGCGGGAAAGCCATGTTCATTAAATAGCCCACCATTACGGCCAAAAAAGTATTGATAAAACGTGGTTTGTGCCCGATTGGCTCAATCATTAAGCCCCAGCGCAGCGTGCGGCTGATGTGGCTTAATAAACCAATAAACAGCGAGAGTGCCACCCACCAGTAGTTTACATCATTCTTTAAAACGGTCTTAATCCGCTCAATATCCTGATCTTTATAAATAAGCCAAAAAATGAATGCCCCAAGGGCGAAGAAGCCGATAAACTGTAGAATCTTAACGATTGTTTTTTTCAAAATCAAGGTCTTTTTAATGCTTTCTTTTCCGCGCTATCTGTTATTTCCCTTAAATTTTACTACTTTCACGACGCGAAAAATACCGTTAGGTACCGAGCATTTCTTTGATGGCAAAAATATAAATTTGTTTTATTAATCGTAAGAAAAAGGGATATTAAGTAAAATTGACAATGAACGAAGTTGAGTGTAATGAGCTATGTAAGACCCAAAAAAAATCTTGGTCAGCATTTTTTAACCGACCAAAATATTGCGCGAAAAATTGTTGACAGCCTGGGCACCGATGTACAGGATGTACTGGAAATCGGTCCCGGAATGGGAGTACTCACTCAATATCTTTTACAACGCCCCGAGTTAAATGTTCATGTTGTCGAGATCGATACCGAATCGGTAGAATACCTCAAACATAATTTTCCGACACTACAACACATTTGGGGAGAAGATTTTTTGAAAGCTGATGTTGTTGAGCGTTTTTCAGGTCAATTCAGTGTTATCGGTAATTTCCCGTATAATATTTCATCGCAAATCTTTTTTCGCGTATTGGAATACCGCAACCGCATTCCCGAAACCGTTGGAATGATACAAAAGGAGGTTGCCGAGCGTATTGCCGCGCCTCACGGATCAAAAGTATATGGAATACTGAGTGTTTTGTTACAGGCTTTTTTCGATATCGAATACCTGTTTACCGTATCGGAAGGTGTGTTTAACCCGCCGCCAAAAGTAAAATCGGCAGTGGTAAGGTTAAAACGCAACCAGGTAAAAGAACTACCGTGCAGCGAAGCACTGTTTGTAAAAGTGGTGAAGGCAGCTTTTAACCTTCGCCGTAAAATGCTACGTAACTCGTTAAAGGAAATTTGCGCTGCTTTACCCGAAGAGTATGCTATGAAACGTCCTGAACAACTTTCGGTCGGTGCGTTTATTGATCTGACTTGTAAAATCGAAGAAATCGAAAAACAGTAAATCATGAGTTTTGAAGCCACCAGAGAATACATTGAGCAGTTAAGAGAGCTGATTGAGGAAGGGAACAAAAAGGAAGTTGCTGTCTTGATGAAAGATCTTCATCCGGCTGATATTGCCGAGATTATGGATGATCTGAACACCGAGGAAGCAAAATTCATTTATTTATTGCTTGATGGAGAAAAAGCTTCCGATGTTCTGATTGAGATTGATGAAGACGACCGCCGCCGATTTTTAAAAGTTATTCCAGCTGAGATGATCGCCACGCGGTTTATCGAATACATGGATTCGGATGATGCTGCCGACGTGGTTGCCGATCTGGATGAAGATGTTCAGAAAGAAGTACTGAACGAAATTGAAGACATTGAGCAGGCCGGTGATATTATTGATTTGCTGGATTACGAAGAAGATTCGGCCGGTGGTATTATGGCAAAAGAGCTGGTTGCCGTTAACGAAAACTGGAATGTAGCCACCTGCCTGAAAGAAATAAGCCGGCAGGCAGAAGAGGTGGACGAGATCTTTTATATTTATGTAACCGATGATGATGATAAACTAAAGGGTATATTATCGTTAAAAAAGCTGATATTAAATCACACCAACACCAAAGTATCGAAAATTTACGACCCCGATGTAAAAAAGGTATTCACCAGCACGCGTCAGGAAGAGGTAGCTGAGCTGATGGATAAATACGACCTTGTAGCCATGCCGGTAGTTGATGAAATCGGGCGTTTGCAGGGAAGGATCACTTTCGATGATGTGATTGATTTTGTGCGCGACGAAGCCGAAAAAGATTACCAGATGGTTTCGGGTATTACCGGCGATGTAGAGCCCGGCGATAAAGTGTGGCATGTGCTGCGCGCGCGTTTTCCGTGGTTACTGATTGGTTTATTGGGAGGTATTTTAAGTGCGGTGGTTCTAGGCTCGCACGAAGAGTCGTTGACCAAAGTTACCCAGCTGGCATTTTTTATTCCGCTTATTGCGGCAATGGCCGGAAATGTTGGGGTACAGTCGTCGTCGATTGTGGTACAAAGTATTGCAAGTGGTGTAAAAGATATTGAAACGCCTGTCCGAAAATTGGTGAAGGAAATATCAATTGCAGTGTTAACGGCGAGTATTTTTGCCGTGCTCATTTTTTTCTACAACTTCTTTGTTTCCGGGAATATGAACCTTACTTATTCGGTTTCCATATCCTTATTTATTGTCATCATTTTTGCCTCTTTGTTTGGCACAGTAATACCTTTAATTCTTCATCGTTTTAAAATCGACCCTGCTTTGGCAACCGGGCCCTTTATTACAACCATGAATGATATTTTGGGAATGATGATCTACCTGAGTATATCGGGTATGTTTTTCAACCTGGTTTAAACCGAATTTATTGCAATTACCGGATCGAGTTTGGCGGCAGCACGTGCCGGCATAAATCCCGCCAGGAAGCCGATTACGGATGAAATCATTAGTCCGTTAATAATATTTCCGGTAGTTAAAACGATGGTGAAATCAGTCGATTGGTTTACAATAATTGTTCCTGCATAAATCAAAAGCAACCCGATAACTCCGCCAATTACTGAAAGTACAATTGCCTCGAAAATAAATTGCAACAGAATAAAATAACGTTTGGCTCCCAGCGATTTCTGAATACCGATTATTTTGGTACGTTCTTTTACCGAAACAAACATGATGTTGGCAATTCCAAAACCACCAACAAGGATTGAGAACCCGCCAATAATAGCTCCGGCCAAATTAAACACCACAAAAAACTGATCGAACTGGTTGGCAACAATACTTACTTCATTTAATGCAAAATCGTTCTCTTCCATTGGTTTCAGCCGGCGAATGGTGCGCATAATACCTTCCAGCTCGGCCATAAATTTATCGCTGTCGATATTGTCTTTTGCTTTAATACAAATGGTTTGTCCACGATCCCGATCACGTACATCAATCATGTAATACGATTTTACCACACTAATGTGGATGTAGCGGTCCATGCTGGTGCCGAAAGCATCTTGCCCCATTGGCGTGTAAACACCTATAATATTGAACTTTTGCCCCTGAATTTTTATGGTTCGGCCAACCGGATCCAGTCCATCAAAAAGCTGGTCGGCAATTTCGTGCCCGATTACTGCAGCCGGTGCACCGGTTCGCATTTCCGAATCGGTAAAGTAGCGCCCTTTGGCAATTTCCAGGTTCCACACATCCATCAGACCTCCTGAGGTTGCCATTATTACAGCATTGTCGAGCGTGGTGCTGCCGTACTGAACTTTACGGCCAAAGCCGAATAAAAAAGCGGCATTATCAACGGTTTGTGAGCGTCGTATCACCTCTTCGGTTTCCTCTAAAGTAGGAACCGGGCGATTTTGGTATTTCCAGAACGGATATTCGGTTTCGCCCTCAGGAGGCGTCCAGGGCATTTTTTGCACATAAACCATGTTACTGCCCAGCGAATTCAGGCTGTCGCGGATAAAACCTTCCAATGAATCGATAACCGTAAAAACGGAAATTATGGCGAAAATACCGATGGTAACACCCAGCAACGAAAGTATGGTGCGCAGTTTATTTGCCGTAAGCGAATTTGCCGCAAACGAAAAAGACTCGTATATCAATCGAAGCAGTAACATTTTCAGGTTCTAATTTAGAGTAAAAGTAGTACTTGTTTTCTATTGTGCTTACTTTAAAACGAAAGCTTTTAAAAAAGTGCTTTTGTATAATTTTTTACTTGCATCAAATTCAGCAATAAGATTTGTTTTATTAGTGTAATTTTGGTGAAAATATTACAATGATTTTAGAAATACTTAAAGCTGTGAATAATATTTTAATTCGCCCTTTGTTTATAATAGTAAATTGTCTGTTTTTTTTATCTTTGCAAGCGAATTTGAAAAATCCAATAAATGGCTGATAATAAAAAAATTAAGACTGCTCTGGTTTCAGTCTTTCACAAAGAAAACTTAGATAAGATTGTTACGAAACTAAACGACTTGGGTGTTAAGATTTTAAGTACAGGTGGTACAAAAAGTTTTATCGAGTCGTTAGGCGTTGAGGTTACGGCAGTTGAAAGTCTAACCGGTTACCCGTCGATATTGGGTGGACGCGTAAAAACTTTGCATCCAAAAGTATTTGGCGGAATTTTATCACGTCGCGACAACCAGGGCGATGTTAGCCAGTTAACAGAATATGAAATCCCGGAGATCGACCTTGTAATTGTTGATCTGTATCCGTTTGAAGATACTGTGGCTTCGGGAGCCGAAGAGCAGGATATTATTGAAAAAATTGATATAGGCGGAATTTCATTGATTCGTGCCGCTGCCAAAAACTTTAAAGATGTGGTGATCGTTCCTTCGCAAAACGAATATCAACCGCTGCTTGAGAAACTGGAAGCCAACAGTGGCGAGTTCAGTTTAGCCGACCGTAAATGGTTTGCCGGAAAAGCATTTGGCGTTTCGTCGCATTACGATGCTGCAATTTTCAGCTATTTCAATGATGGAGTTGATGCCGGAACAGAGCGCATTAGCCTGAACGATGGTGATGTTTTACGTTACGGAGAAAACCCACACCAGGCAGCAACATTCTTCAAATTCGATAACGTTGCCGAAGGTGCTGGCCTTGCCAATGCACAAGTATTGCAGGGAAAAGCCTTGTCGTACAACAATATGCTGGATGCCGATGCAGCGTGGAAATCAGCCAGCGATGCGTATCATTCGGTTACACACCTTGAAAATAAAGTGGCCGTTTCGGTTATTAAACACCTAAATCCTTGTGGATTGGCTGTTACCGACAACATCATGGAATCGTTGGAACTCGCATGGGCCGGCGATCCGATTAGTGCATTTGGTGGCATTATCTGTTTTACCGATACCGTTACCATAGAAGCAGCCGAGTGGTTCAGCAAAAAATTCATCGAAATTATAATCGCTCCTGAATATACCGACGAAGCCCTGGAGGTTTTAGCGAAAAAGAAAAATCTTCGCGTTTTGGTAACACCGGTTCGCCCAATGGTGGCAGGAGAAAAATTATACCGTTCGATTAGCGGCGGAATGTTGGTTCAGGATGAAGATGAAGGTTTGGATACTGAATTTAAAACAGTAACCAAAAAAGAATTTGAAGCTTCAAAAATGAACCTGGCCAAATTCGGAACTATCGCTTGTAAACATTTAAAAAGTAATGCGATTGCTGTTGTTACCGAAACTGAAAACGGAGCTTTCTGGTTAACCGGAGCTGGAATGGGGCAACCAAACCGTTTGGATAGTTTGCGCTACCTAACCATGCCACGTTTCGACCTGAAAGGTGGATTGGATATCGAAAAATCGGTACTGATTTCGGATGCTTTCTTCCCGTTCCGCGACAGCATTGAAGCAGCCAACGAATACGGTGTAAAATACATTATCGAGCCGGGTGGTAGCATCCGCGACGAAGAAGTGATCGACGCTTGTAACGAATTTGGCATTGCCATGGCATTTACAGGCCGCAGACATTTCAGACATTAATAAATAAAATTATCTTTATAGCACTAGATACAAAGCAAATTAATTTATGGGCTTATTTTCATTTTTAACGCAGGAGATAGCAATTGACCTTGGAACGGCCAATACTATTATCATCCATAATGATAAAATTGTAGTGGACGAACCTTCGATTGTAGCCATCGATTTGAAAACCGAAAAGATGGTTGCCATTGGGGAAAAAGCCAGGCAAATGCAAGGGAAGACGCACGCAAATTTAAAAACAATCAGGCCGTTACGCGATGGTGTGATTGCCGACTTTAATGCTGCGGAGCAAATGATCAGGGGGATGATTAAAATGATTAACCCGAAGTCGAGGATGTTTTCTCCGGCTTTAAAAATGGTAATTTGTATCCCTTCAGGAAGTACCGAAGTTGAAATCCGTGCGGTACGCGACTCGTCGGAACATGCCGGCGGACGCGAGGTTTACATGGTTTACGAACCACTGGCCGCTGCAATTGGTATCGGTTTAGATGTGGAAGCTCCTGAAGGAAATATGGTGGTAGATATAGGTGGTGGTACTACCGAGATTGCGGTTATCTCTCTTGGTGGTATCGTAACCAACAAATCAATCCGTATTGCCGGCGACGATCTTACTGCCGACATTATGGAATATATGCGTCATCAGCACAACATTAAAATTGGTGAACGCACAGCAGAGGAAATTAAAATTCACGTAGGTTCGGCCTTGTCGCAATTAAAAGAACCACCACCGGATTATGTAGTTCAGGGACCAAACCAAATGACGGCATTGCCAATTGAGGTGCCGGTTTCGTATCAGGAAATTGCACATTGCCTGGAAAAATCGATCTCGAAAATTGAAACAGCGGTGTTGAGTGCACTGGAGCAAACACCTCCGGAATTGTATGCTGATATTGTGGTGAAAGGAATTTGGCTGGCAGGCGGTGGCGCCTTGTTAAAAGGCCTTGACAAACGACTGACCGACAAAATTGGTATTCCGTTCCATATTGCAGAAGATCCGTTACGTGCGGTGGTAAGAGGTACCGGTATTGCCCTGAAAAATGTAGAAAACTTCTCATTCCTGATCCGATAATAGTAAGTTAAAATATAAATGCGCAGTCTCCTTCGATTCCTGGTAAGAAATTTTGCGTTTCTACTGTTTCTTTTACTAGAGGTGGTTTCGTTGGTGATGGTATTTAACTACAATAGTTTTCAGCGCTCGCGTTTTCTGAATTCGGCCAATTTTATTTCGGCTAGTTTTTACAATACTACAAGTTCGGTGTTTCAGTACTTCGAACTGGCACGCGTAAACGAAGAGTTGGCAAACGAAAATGCTTATCTCCGTTCGATGTTGGATGGTGGAACATTGGAAGAAATATCAAGTCACGATTCGATAGTTATTACACACGAACTGCCCGATTCACGCTTTGTATTCCGGGCAGCGCGTATTATTAACAATTCGGCCAATAAACAGCAGAATTATATCACACTCGATAAGGGGCTCGACCACGGAATACAAGCCGATCAGGGAATTTTGGCACCCGAGGGAGTGGTTGGTGTGGTTACCAGCGTTTCCAAATCGTACGCTTCGGGTTTGTCGTTGCTTAATCCGCGATGGAGCATTTCGGCCAAGCTCAAAAACTCGGGCTATTATGGTTCATTACGCTGGAATGGCCAGAATTACCGGCAGGCCGACTTGCAGGAAATACCCATTCACGTTAACCTGGCAACCGGCGATACGGTGGTAACAAGTGGGTATTCATCCATTTTTCCTGAAGGATTGCTGATTGGTACCATTCTATCGTTTGATAAGCCACAGGGCGAAAATTACTACAATATAAAAGTGAAGCTGGCTGTCGATTTTAAATCGATACGCTATGTACATGTCATCGAAAATGTAAAGAAAGAGGAGTTGAAAGCTCTGGAGAATAAAGTAATAAATGGGGCGGGAAATTATTAAATATGCCATAATGTTTACGGTGCTTGTGCTAACGCAGGTACTGTTTTTAAACCAGGTGCAGATCAGTGGGTTTGTAAATCCATACATCTACATTTTGTTTATTATGCTGCTTCCCGTAAACGCACCGAGGTATGTGCTTCTTTTGGGCGGATTTTTCATTGGCCTTAGTATCGATATCTTTTCCAATTCACTGGGTATTCATGCTTTTGCTTCGGTGTTTATTGCCTTTCTGCGACCTCCAATTATCAGGGCAATTACCAACCGCGAAGAAGACATGGCCGATTACCCCGGACTGGCGCAAAACGGTTTGGGCTGGTTTCTGTACTACACGGCAATAATGGTGTTGCTGCATCATGTAGCGCTTTTCTTTATCGAAGTGTTTACTTTTGTCGATATTCTCAGAACTTTATATCGTATCGTTTTAAGTTCGTTGTTTTCAATTTTTGTTATAGTTTTAAGCCAGTTTATTGTATTTCGCGATTAACAGAAGTCGAAAAGAAGGATACTTAAATTAGAACTTTTTAAAAAAGAATTGCAGCTTATAGTTGCTATTAGTAAGAATATCTTACAGACCAGGTAATACATGAACAATTTGTCGAAACGAAGTTATATTGTTGCCGCTGTTTTTGCAGTGGTAGCATTGATTTATGCCATCGATTTGTTTCGGCTGCAGGTGTTGGATTCCGACTACAAACAATATGCTACCAATAACGTTTTGCGCGAAGTTGTGCAGTATCCGGCGCGCGGATTGGTTTACGACCGTAACGGCGAGTTGCTGGTGTACAATAAAACGGCTTACGACCTGATGGTTACCCCGCGTGAAGTGGAGCAGTTTGATACACTTTTACTGTGTAATTTACTCGACATTACTCGTCCCGATCTGGAAGAGGGAATTGCCAAAGCCAAAAAATATTCGAGGTACAAACCATCGGTGTTGATCAAACAAATATCGCCCGAAAATTTTGCCTTGTTGCAGGAACAGCTGTATAAGTTTAAAGGATTTCACTCGCAAACCAGAACATTGCGCGAATATACACACCCTGTAGCTGCTCATGTTTTGGGGTATGTTGGCGAGGTGAATGCCAACGACATAAAACGCGATAAGTACTATAAATCGGGCGACTACATTGGGCAAAGCGGGGTAGAGAGAACTTACGAAAAGCAGTTGCGTGGGGTTAAAGGGGTAAAAAAATTCATGGTTGATGTGCACAACCGAATTCAGGGATCGTACCTGAATGGAACAGAAGATAAACCGGCCGAAATTGGTAAAAACCTGGTTTCGACAATCGATATTGATTTGCAGCTTTATGCCGAAAAACTTTTTCAGAATAAAAAAGGAGCCGTAGTTGCCATCGAACCAAAAACAGGCGAAATACTGGCAATGCTAAGTGCTCCAACCTACGACCCCGGTTTGTTGGTGGGCAGGGTTCGTGGTAAGAATTTTAGTCACCTGCAAAACGATACTTTAATGCCTTTGTTCGACCGGTCGTTACAAGCGCGTTATCCGCCGGGATCGACATTTAAACCATTCAACATTTTAATTGGCTTGCAGGAAGGAGCGATCAACACGGCTACAAGGGTTGTGTGTAATGGTAAAGCATCAAGTCCGATCAGGTGTACACACAATCATATTTCGCCGGCAAGTGTTATCGATGCGGTACGCGAGTCGTGTAATCCGTTTATGTGGAATACTTTTCGCAATACGATCAATAAATTCCCAACTACTGCTGAAGGTTTTGCAGTGTGGAGTGAGTACGTAAAACGTTTTGGGTTGGGGCAAAAAGTAAGTGCCGAGTTTTATAACGAAAATCCGGGACTGCGCCCAACAGTCGATTATTATAACCGGAAGTTTGAAGGCGATTGGTGGCGGGCTTTAACCGTACGCTCGCTGGCAATTGGTCAGGGCGAGCTGGGAACAACTCCTTTGCAAATGGCAAATCTGGCGGCAATTCTGGCCAATAGAGGATACTATTATCAGCCACACATAATTAAGGAAGTGGAGAATGATACGGTACGAAGCAGCTTTTCGGTTAAACACGAAACCGGAATTGAAGACCAATATTTTGAGCCTGTTTATGAGGGAATGCGGCAAGTTACCATTGCGCGTTTGAATCGTTCGGTTCCCGGAATCAGTTACTGCGGAAAAACCGGAACCATTGAAAATAACCAGGGAATCGATCATGGGGCGTACATGGCTTTTGCACCAGCAGAAGATCCGAAGATTGCACTTTGTGTTTATGTAGAACACAGTAAATGGGGGGCTAGTTATGCAGCGCCTATTGCCAGTTTACTGATTGAAAAATACCTGAACGATAGCATTGCCGATAACCGGCTTATTTACCAGAAACAAATGATGGAAGCTGTGTTAACAGATCCTCACAACCCGGAATTAGCAGATTAATGCCAAGAAGAAATAACATATTAGCAAATATTGATTGGTTAACCGTTGGCCTGTATGTACTCATGCTGTTTCTGGGCTGGTTTAATATTTATGCCGCTTTGTACAGCGACGAGCACCAAAGTATTTTCGATATTACACAACAATACGGAAAACAGCTGATGTGGATCGGAGCCGCTTTTGTTTTGGCCTTGATAATTATGTTGCTGGAGGTTAACTTTTATGTGTTTTTCTCCTACATTATTTATGGCGCTTTCATATTGCTGTTATTGCTGGTGCCGTTTGTTGGTAAAGAAATTAACGGGGCACGGTCGTGGTTTGAAATTGGCCCGATATTATTTCAACCGTCCGAGTTTACCAAATCGGCAACAGCACTGGCATTGGCCCGATACATGAGTACTCATGGATTTAAACTACAAACTCCAAAATCGTTACTAACTGTTGCGGCAATAATATTGGGGCCGGTGGTTTTAATTCTGATGCAAAACGATACCGGTTCGGCATTGGTTTACTTCTCGTTTGTTCTGGTGTTGTATCGTGAAGGTTTATCGGGAGTGGTACTTTTCTTCGGAACTCTGGTAGCGCTGCTTTTTGTTTTAGCCCTTGTATTGGCCAATCTCTCGCTTGCATTAATTATGGTTGGAGTGGCTTTATTAATGTTCTTAATTTTTAATCCAAAGCTCAAACAGTTTTTTAATGTTGTAATTATTTATGCCTTGTCCATTGGTTTTTTTATTCTTTTAAGTTTTGTGGTAAACACATCATACACCTTGGCACAATTTATACTTGCCGGGGCTGTGGCAGGCTCATTAATTGTGTTGTACCATAGTGTTCGGAACAAGTTTTCGAATTACACAAAAATAGCAATTGTATTTATTGGTTCCATACTGTTTACCATTTCGGTTGATTATGGTTTCGAGAATTTTTTGGAGCCTCACCACAAGGCACGGATAAACGAGTTGCTGGGAATTGAATCGAACCCGCAGGGTGCCGGCTACCACGTAAACCAAAGTAAAATTGCCATTGGTTCAGGAGGAATGTGGGGTAAAGGCTACCTTGAAGGCACACAAACCAAGTTTGATTTTGTACCTGAACAGAGTACCGATTTTATTTTTTGCACCGTTGGCGAAGAGTGGGGCTTTGCTGGAACACTGAGCATAATCTTACTATTCTTGTTTTTCTTTATGCGCCTTATCTGGCTGGCAGAGCGGCAACGGTCAACATTCTCGCGTATATACGGTTATTCGGTGGCAGTAATCCTCTTTTTCCATTTTATGGTAAACATTGGAATGACCATTGGCATGATGCCCGTTATTGGCATACCGCTTCCGTTCTTTAGCTACGGCGGATCTTCATTGTGGTCGTTCACAATCCTCTTGTTTATACTTATTCGGCTGGATGCCAGTCGATTGGAGAAACTTTCTGGTTAGTGTTTTGGCTTCTTCGCAAGATTCTGTAAAACATTTTTTTAGTACTCCCATTTTTATACCTTTGTGGGGCTTAAAAAAATCGGAAGAATTTCTTTGCTGAAATTCATCAAAAAAGGGAAAAACAGACAGAAAAAATTAATATAGTTCTTTAATATCCTATGGGAGGAAGAACCGCAGATTTATTCGAGTAGCGAATACTTAGACTTGTGCGTTCATTTTTGCAGATCGACTTGCATGCGATCCCATTAAAAAAATTTAATGAGATGATTTATAAACCTTATTCTCTTCACAACTTTAGGCAAATTCCGCAAATGGCGTTTCTTTCGGAAGAACAGAAACTGGAAATTGAGGTGGTTGGAACGGTTTTGCCTTTTAAAACTGATAATTATGTAGTTGATGAGTTGATCGACTGGAATAATTTTGAACGCGATCCATTTTTTATACTCAATTTTCCGCAACGAGAAATGCTTGATAAAGCCAGTTTTAACAAAATGGCTTCGTTAATAACAAGTAACGCTCCACGAAAAACCATTCAGGAAGAAGTTAATAAAATCAGGTTAAAGCTTAATCCAAATCCTGCCGGGCAAGAAAGTAACGTGCCGGTTTTTAATGGTAAAAAGCTAAGCGGTATTCAGCATAAATACCGCGAAACCATGTTGTTTTTTCCAACCCAGGGACAAACCTGCCATGCTTATTGTACCTTTTGTTTTCGTTGGCCGCAGTTTGCGCTAAACGACTTTAAATTTGCCATGAAAGAGGCAGATACTTTGGTGGAATACATTAAGGCCAACCCGCACATTAGCGACGTATTGTTTACCGGTGGCGATCCGGCGGTAATGAAAACCAAATTCTTCGAAGCTTATTTCAACGCTCTGCTTGATGCCGATATTCCACATCTTCGTAATATCCGTATCGGCACAAAATCGTTGGCATACTGGCCGTATCGTTATACAACTGATGAGGATGCTGATGATTTGTTGCGTTTGTTTGAGAAAGTGAAAAAGCGCGGAATTAACATCGCCCTAATGGCTCATTTCAATCATCCGGGAGAATTAAAAACAGAGGCGGTTCAAAAGGCCGTAAAACGACTTATTGGTGCCGGCGTACAGATTCGTTCACAATCGCCGTTGTTACACAATATAAACGACCATAGCGATATTTGGGCCGAAAACTGGAGGGAACAGGTAAAATTGGGAATCACTCCCTATTACATGTTTATTGCCCGCGATACCGGTGCTCAGGACTATTTTGCTGTAACGCTCGATCGTGCCTGGAAAATTTTCAGAAGCGCTTATAATCAGGTTAGTGGCGTATGTCGCACGGTTAAAGGACCGAGCATGTCGTGTAACCCGGGCAAAGTGCAAATTGTTGGTGTGAGCGAAGTGGCAGGGAAAAAAGTATTTGTTTTGAACTTTTTGCAGGGCCGCGATCCGAGCTGGGTTGGTCGCCCGTTTTTTGCCAAATACGATCCGAATGCCATTTGGCTCGATGATTTAAAACCGGCTTTTGGCGAATCGAATTTCTTTTATGAACAAGCCTTCCTTGAATTACTTGCATAAAAAATATAACGCTAATTAAAGCCCGGTCATCAGATCGGGTTTTTTTATTTCAACGCCTTGCTTTTCAGAAACAAAATCGAGAAGCTCGGTAAAAAAGGCCTCAAAATTTGTTTCTAATTCTGTGTAGTTTTCCAAAAGTATTCGTTCAACTTTTTCTGATTTTGATGGCAGACTGGAATGCTTGCCCATAATTTTTAACGACTGTATAATGCCATCAACCGAAGCATACGAAACCAAACGTTTGTGTTGAATAAGAAAAGGCAGAAATCCCTGAACACGCAGCGGCAACGAACTAAAGTGGCTGAGTAAAATGGCATGAACCCGTTTGGCAAAAACCGGCAGGCGAAGGGGAGAGTAGTGGTCCCAGTTTCGCGCCAGAAAATGATCGTAAATAAAATCGACTACAATTCCCGAATACAATCCAAATTCGGGGCGGAAAAGCAACCGGGCTTCCCGTTGCAGCGGATGTGCATCGGTAAAGGAATCGATATGGCGGTGAAGCAAAATACCCCTGGCAATTTCGTCTTCATACAACAGGTATTTATTGCCCTTTATGTAATCGCCAATAAAATTGCCAACCAGCATTTTTTCCGATTCCCCCGAAAGATGAAGATGTGCTAAATAGTTCATGGTAAAGAAACAAACGCTTAAAGTTAAAATTTGTTTTTTAGCTTCTTTTTTTTATGTGTAAAAGTGGTTTACTATCAGCCAATTAGGTTGTTTTTGCTTTTATTTTGAAAAAGAGACACATACAGACTTTTGATCGCGTTTTATTAATTTTTACATTTGCATCCGAAAGTAAAATTATGGCTAAAAAAATAGTTGCATTTGGAGAGGTTGTCTGGGACATTTTACCTAATGGTAAAGTGTTGGGAGGAACGCCTTCTAATTTCGTCTTCAGGTGTAACTCACTGGGTGAAGAAGGCTATTTACTTTCGCGCGTTGGCGACGATGAACTGGGAATGGAAGCCATTGATACGCTTATAAAACTAGGTATTTCGGATAAAAATGTTCAGCTCGATCCGGTATTTAAAACCGGAACAGTTGAGGTAAGTTTTAACGAAAACGACGAGGCGGTTTATAAAGTGGCGCACGATGTGGCTTTTGATCATATCGAGTTTTCGGCCGAAGCACTAAAATTGGTTCGCAAAGCCGATTGTTTGGTGTTTGGATTGTTGCCACAACGTTTTGGTATCTCGAAAAATACATTGCGTGAGCTTATCAAAGAATCGCCCGATTCGCTGCACTTTTTCGATCTCAAGTTGTTCGAGCATTTTTTTAGTAGAAAGGTAGTTAAGCGTTTACTGAAAGCTGCCAATGTTGTGCGTATAAAAGAGAAGGAGATCGAATTTTTGGCCGATAAACTGGAAATTGAATATACCGAGGTTGAAGATTTTGCCCGGGAATTGGCTGAAATATACAAAATCGACATTGTAATTATCACACGTGGCAGCACAGGTGTTTTAGCGCTGCATGCTACCGAGGGCTTATTTTTTGAGCCGGGTTATAATTTAAAAGCCATTGATAATATTGGATCGGGAATGGCATTTGCCGCCGGATTCCTGCATTATTATCTGAATGGAAAACCGGTTGACGAAGCCCTGAAATTCGGGAATGCAGTTGGAGCATTAAATACCACAAAAATGGGTGCAACCAGTTCGTTTACAAAAGACGACGTGCTCGAATTCATGAAAAATACCAGTCAGCACAGGCCGGTGCTATAGTTTTTTTACCAATTATCCTATATTCTTAAACATCTGTTTTTTAGTAACAAAAGCCCTGCTTTTTATGTTTAAAATAAAAAAGCTACAGGATGAAAGTTACAGCAAAAGAAATTACCAATGCATTACTCACTCAGCTGTGGAAGATGTATCTCGATCGTGTTTCGTATGCCCGTGAATATCAGCGCCTGGTTATTGGTAAGGGAGGTAGCGTAGTAAACGATCATATTGCCTTTCGAACATTTAACACACACACAGGCGAACAGCCGGAAGGAATAAGAGCAATAAAGCACATTATTTCCTGCCTGGAGTATGTACCGGTTGAGAAATACAATTTCAAAAAGAAAAAACTGAACGCCGTTCATTTTGAACATCCCGATCCGATGTTTCCCAAACTATTTGTTAGCCAGCTGGAGGTAGAAGAATTACCTGAATGGGCACAGCAAATAATAAAAAATACGGTTAAAGAAACGCCTTATTTATTATCGGATGAAAGTATCGGTTTGTTGGCAACTTTAAAAAAGAAGGGAGAGTTGCCACGAGTGGCAGGCGAAATGCTGGTAAAGGATTTAGCTCAATATTTCAGAAGGCCATGGAATATTCCGAAGAAAGACGATGTTTTGAAAGTAAACGATGTGTCGCAATATGCAGCGTGGGTACTTTTGCATGGTAACGCGGTGAATCATTTTACTGCTTTTGTAAACTATCAGAATGTTAGTGAATGGCCCGACCTGGAATCAACCTGCAAAGGGTTGGCCGAAGCCGGAATACCTATGAAAGAAACCCTTGAGGGAGAAAAGGGAAGTAAATTGCAGCAATCGGCTACGTTGGCTGTAAAAGAAGAAGTAGAGGTAAAGGGCGAGGATGGAATAGAAAAGATGCCTTGGACCTATGCCTACTACGAATTAGCAGAAAGAGGTTTAGTGATTGAAAATGGGGAGGAGAAATTATTCTCAGGATTCCTTGGAGAGCAGGCGAGGCACCTGTTCGATATGACCAGAACAAGGGATAATTAGAGTAATGGAGGAGAAAAAGGAAAGGGAAGCGGCCGGCTTCCCTTTTTTTCTGAAAGCCCATTGAAAATCAATAGCAACTTTTGGTTCAAAGTTTAAATACTCCCCCTGATTGTTCCTTCGACACAATTATTTCTCTTACGAGTAGCTATCCTTTATACACATCTTTTCTCACGATAGTACGCTTTTTGTTGGTGACTATTTAAAATGTAAAATATCCAAGTTGAATATCCGTATTTAGTCATAGTCCAGTAATTCCAGCAATAACCAGCCTGTCAAAGAGTTTTTCTCCAAAATACCTCCGGTTTAGCTTGTAGA
>NZ_FOHT01000017.1:0-103186 GCF_900111425.1 Draconibacterium orientale
ACGTTTGATCTTATTGTCATATCCACCTTTAAGATACAAATCTTAAAGGGACAATAAAAACAAAGGCTGTCCAATTTTACTTTTTGGACAGCCTCATCCTTTTTTGCTTCGAAAATCAGAAGAATCAGCGTCGTCAGCGTTCATAATTCTTACGAGGTTGCATTTTCATTCAATTTCGTCTGCAGCTTCATTAACTTATTGTAGTTGTCGATGGCCACAAAGTAGTTTGGATCTTCCACCACATTCACATCACAAATAGCTTCTGCCTTTTTTACCAGTTTAATACAATCTTTGCTTAAGTGGCGCAGGTGAATAGTTTTTCCTGCTTTTTGATAACGCTCGGCCAGTTTATTAATGGCTTCAATGGCCGACTGATCGGCAATACGCGATTCTTTAAAATCAACGATCACTTCATTCGGATCGTTGTGTACATCAAACTTACTTTGAAAAAGCGCCGTGGAACCAAAGAACAGCGGGCCAAAAATTTCGTAGTGTTTAATGCCGTGTTCGTCAACACTTTTACGGGCACGAATACGTTTGGCATTCTCCCACGAAAATACCAGTGCCGACACAATTACTCCTGCCAAAACAGCTATTGCCAGATCGAAAATTACCGTGAGACCTGTTACAAGGATAATTACAATGAGGTCGGAAAGTGGAATTTTATTGATGATTTTGAAGGTGCTCCAGGCAAAGGTGCCAATAACCACCATAAACATTACTCCAACCAATGCTGCAATCGGAATCATTTCAATATACGACGAGGCGAACAAAATAAAAACCAGCAACATTACAGCTGCAAAAATGCCCGACAAGCGGCCGCGGCCCCCCGATTTTATATTGATAATACTTTGCCCGATCATGGCACAACCGCCCATTCCTCCAAAAAATCCGTTAACAATGTTGGCCAATCCCTGTGCTGCGGCTTCGCGGTTTCCGCTACCACGTGTTTCGGTTAGTTCGTCAACCAGGTTCAGTGTCATTAACGATTCTATCAGTCCAACGGCAGCTAGAATTAAGGCATAAGGAAAAATCAATTCTAAGGTGTGCAGGTTAAAAGGAATCAAAGGCACATTAAAGGTTGGCAGGCCGGCTTTAATACTGTCGCCGCCACCACTCTGAATAAAGCTTCGTACCGTTTCTGTTTCAATATTTCCGAAAATAACAATGGCGGTAACCACCAGAATTCCAACCAGCGCAGCCGGTATGGCTTTGCTTAGTTTTGGCAGAAGAACCATAATTGCCATGGTTAGTGCCACCAGACCAAGCATGGTGTAAAGTGGTGTTCCGCTTAGCCATTCGCCGCCGGTTTTAAACATATTCAGTTGTGAAAGGAAAATAACAATAGCCAGCCCGTTTACAAAACCCATCATTACCGAGTGCGGCACCAGTCGAATAAACTTTCCGAGTTTGAAAAAGCCAAAAAGTGCCTGTATTGTTCCGGCCAGAACAAGGGTGGCAAACAGGTACTGCAAACCTTGTCCGTCGCCCATGGCGTTACCTTGTTGTACCAGGCTTACCATAACAACGGCCATCGCTCCTGTGGCTCCCGAAATCATTCCGGGGCGGCCTCCGAACAGCGAAGTAATCAGCCCCATCATAAAGGCACCGTACAAACCAACAATTGGCGACACGCCTGCCACAAAACTAAAAGCCACCGCTTCGGGTACCAATGCCAGTGCCACGGTTAACCCCGAAAGGATATCATCTTTAATGCTTCCCTGTTTCTTATCTATAAACTTAAATTCAAACTTCATCTGTTCTGCTTATTTGCTGTTGTGGAAAACCCGGAAGGTGGGAGACCCCAGCCCCGTGGCTGGTTGGAGGAGAGGCTTTTTGGCTGCTCCTGAAGTCTCGTTCCGGGGGATTAATACTAAAAATTCAAAAAGACTATTCGTTTAATTGTTTTTGCAATTAAAGCGCGCGAAAATAGGGCAAATTTTCAGAAAACATGTTGTAGAGCATGTTTGGAGAGGGATTGTTAATGTTGGGGTAAACTGATGAAGACGAGGGATTGATTACTTAAAGAGGCTGTCCAAAAAGTTGTTTTGATTTAGGTTGATTTTGCAATTTGTAAGTAACCACCAGGATTTTCACCCTTTATCCCCTGTGTACGGTGTACACACAACTATTCTAGGGGGCCTGCTTTACAGCCGACTTTTAATATGCGGCGCAAGGTAGGGTTGTATTTCAAAAACCGGTAGCAGTTGCGCCTTTTTCATTTTTCTCTTCTATCCCCGGGGCTGCGCTCCCTGCGGGTGCTTCCCCCGGGCTATTGATTACGCACCTTTGGTGCTTAAAGCCCCGAAGTTGGCGACAGGCAATAGCCCGGTGCGAGTGGCTGAGTTTACGAAGACACAAAGCGCCGGGTAAAAGATCGATAAAAAATCGTTCGGCGTCTAAAATTGATTAGAATTGGTCAGCTTGTTCCGAACGAAAAATCGTTACAGAATCATTTGAAAATGGGAATATTTAAGTTGTGTGTACACCGTAGATATCCCCAGTAGGGGAGGTTTCGAGGGGTAAAATAAAAGTTGATTATAAATTGTAAGTTTCTTCTAAAATAATTTTTCTTTATGGACAGCCCCTCTTGAAACCGTCCGGAAATGCGATTGTACCATCAGAAAACGCGAAAAACCGTCCGGAAATGCAAAAAACCTGTCAGAAATGCAATTGTACCGTCCGGAAATGTAAAAAACCGCACGGAAATGCGATCGTCCCATCCGGAAGTAGGAAAAACCATCCGGAAATGCAAAAAACCGTCCGGAAATGCAACATGACGGCGTAAATTTCATTTCCGCCCCGTTTTTTCTGTTTCCGGGTGGTAATATTCATTTCCGGCTGGATGACCTCGTGTTTGTGTTGGGAAAAATGGTTGGAGAAAAGAAAGACCTTCAAGGTTTTTAAAACCTTGAAGGTCTTTGAGTAAAAAAGCTTTTCCGAAGTTTCGTACTTTGGAAAAGTTGCGAATTATTCCACTGCCGATATTTTAACCGCCCAGGCCAAATCGCAAGGCAGGTTTTTTCTGATGCTGGAAGGAATTGTCACTTTCACACCTTCGTCGGTGTTCTGCCATTTTAAATTGCCTTTGGCACCCAGCAGGGTCAGTTGGGCATTTTTCGCCGCTTTTATTCCTTTTACCGTAAACGATTCGGGAAGACCACTGCCATCTTCTTCTTCAAGATAAAGTGCATAAACTGCTTTTGTATCTTTTTGCTGACTGAGGCAAATGTTATCCGTTTTATAAGGCGCAATGGCGCGTGTTGAGTAGATCGCTTCGCCGTTTACATCAATCCAGTCGCCCATTGCAGCCAATAATTTGTAAGCACCTTCGGGCCATCTTCCATCCGGTCCCGGAGCAATATTGTACAACAGGTTGCCGCCTTTTGCCACAATGTCAATCAGCATGTGGATGGCTTGTTTAGGTGTCATAAATACTGCATCGGGCACCCACGACCAGCCGCCGCCTGCTATTATGCAGCTTTCCCACGGATACGGAAGTTGTGTTTCCGGCACTTTGTTTTCCGGGGTGAGGTAGTTTTGGTTTGGCCCTTTTACGGCACGGTCAACAACAATCAATCCCGGTTGTTTTTCGCGGGCTTTGGCCGCAATTTCGTCCATACGAATATCCTGGTTAACAGCGCGCGAAATAGGAAATCCTGATGTTGCGTTTTCAGCAACGCGGTTATAGTAGTTTTTAATTTGTTCAGGCGATTTTTTTGAAACCCAGCCACCATCGAGCCAAAGGATGTCGATTTTACCGTAATCGCTCATCAATTCCATAATCTGGTTTTGGGTGAACTGTACAAATTTTTCCCATTTTTCAGGATATACTGCCGGGTCGTAGTTTACGTTCCTGTCCATTGGCGGAAATTTCGGATCCCAGTAATAGGGGCTATTCCAGTCGGGTTTCGAGAAATAAGCACCTGCCCACAGTCCTTCGTTACGGAAGGCATCAAAAACCTCTTTGGCGATGTTGGCTTTCGGATTGGTGCTAAACGGACTTTCGGGACTGGTTATTTTATAATCGGTGTATTTCGAGTCGAACATACAAAATCCGTCGTGGTGTTTGGTTGTAAACACCAGGTATTTCATTCCTGCATCGGCAGCCGCTTTTGCCCAGTCTTCAGGATTAAAACCGGTTGGGTTAAACGACAGCTTCAGGTTTTCGTATTCTTTTTTGTAGGTAAAATAATCGTTGGGATTACTGCCTTTTTTTCGTTCGCACCAACCGTAATCTTCGGGGCAAATCGACCACGATTCCACAATGCCCCACTGGCTGTAGGCGCCCCAGTGCATTAGCAAGCCAAATTTTAAATCTTGCCAGTCTTCCAGTTTATCCAGTACAGCCTGGTCGGTTGGCCATTCGTAATCGGTAATTTCATGTTCCAACTGCGCATTTACCAATAATGCCAGAAAAACCGGGAATATCAACATTAATTTTTTCATTGGTATCAGGTATTTTATGTTCAACTTTCAATCTTTTTTATGAACTAAGATCGCCAACAATTCTTCGGCCGTGCAATTCTGTGGTGCCTGTTATTTGTTGAATTTCGACAACGTTTTCATGGCTTACTTTGCCGGCCACCAGAATGGTAATTTTTCCTTCGGCTTCGGCAATCATTTTGCGAATTACTTCCTGCCCCTCAAGCGCTGTTGCTTTGCCGCCCGAGCTAAGAATACGTTTAATATTCGGGATGGTTTTTAAAATGCGAACACCTTCTACCGGATCATCCAGCTCATCAATTGCTTTATGAAAAGTTACCGGAAGCGGCTCGGCATATTCGGCCAGCAGGCGGGTATTGGCTTCATCAATATTATTGTGTGGCGTTAATAACCCAAAAACCACACCGGCAGCTCCGGCTTCTTTAGCCTGATCAATTGCCGCTTTCATTTCTTCAACTTCATCGGCCGAATGCACAAAATTCCCTGCCCGCGGACGAGCCATTACCATTACCGGAATATCCAATTCGGAACAGGCTTTTTTCATCGTTTCAAAATCGGGCGTTAACCCGTCGTTTGCCAGGTCGGAACACAACTCAATGCGGTTGGCTCCGTTGTCTTGTGCTTGTTTGGCTTCAAAAAACGATTCTACACATGCTTCTTTAATCATTTTGCTTCTTTTCTGATATGCGCTCAAAGTTACAGCTATTTCAGCATTATTTAAAAAGTAGTTATTGAATGGATAAGCCACTAATATTTTGTTATTTTGTAGCTAAAATACGGAATTTTGAAAACCAATTTAGTAACAATATTAGGCCCAACAGCAACAGGGAAAACAGGACTGGCAGCGCATTTAGCTGCAAAATTGAATGGCGAGGTTATTTCGGCCGATTCCAGACAAGTTTATCGCGGAATGGATTTGGGTACCGGAAAAGATTACAAGGATTATTTTGTTGATGGCGTTGAAGTGCCGTCGCACCTGGTTGATATTGAAGATGCCGGGGCGCATTACAATGTATATCGTTTTCAGACCGATTTTATTCGGGTTTTTCAGGAGATTCAATCGCGCGGAAAATTTCCGGTGTTGTGCGGAGGCAGTGGTTTATACCTTGAGGCGGTGCTGCGAAACTACCGGTTAATAGAGGTGCCGCCAAATAAAGAATTACGCAAAGAGCTGGAAGGGAAATCGCTGGAGGAACTTACCGAAATTCTAAAAAATCTTAAACCGGAGCTGCACAACGAAACCGATGTGGAAACCGACCGCCGCGCTATTCGTGCCATAGAAATAGAACATTATTATCGTAACCATCCGCAGGAGGATTCGGAAATGCCGGAAATAAACAGCCTGAATGTGGGCATTGATTTCGACCGCGAAATGCGCCGCCAGCGAATTACAACCCGCTTGAAACAGCGGTTGGATGAAGGCATGCTGGATGAGGTGCAGAAATTGCTCGATTCGGGTTTAACGCCTGAGCAGTTGATTTACTACGGACTGGAATACAAATTCCTGACCCTGCATTTAATTGGCGAATTGACTTTTGATGAAATGTTCAGCAAGTTGGAGATTGCCATTCACCAGTTTGCCAAACGACAAATGACCTGGTTCCGAGGCATGGAAAAGCGGGGCACAAAAATACACTGGATTAACGGCCACCTGCCAATGGATGAAAAAGTTGGTGAAATTTTGAAACTGTTAGAACAACCTTCGTAAAAAGGGAAAAATAACGATCACTAACTATTTAAACCGAATTATCATGGCTGAATCAAATTGTGCAGATTGTTCGCTTCGTGCAAAGTACGATGAAAAACCGAAATCGTTTGCCGGCCGTTTTTGGCGCTGGCACATCAATTGGTGCCCGGGCTGGAAAGGGTATATGAAATCGCTGGATGAGGCGGAGCGAGCGGAAATTAGGCAGCAATACCGGCTAAAATAGAAGGCCCCAGGGAGTATTTTCTTGAACTGAAAAGGGTGTTTATTTGTTCCCCGCATATCTTGTTTTTAGGTGAAACAGGTGGTATGTTTTTTTTACTTTTCAAAAAATATACCTTTGTAAACAACTAACTAACATTGCCTAAATGTATCCGAATCAGAAAGAAGATGCAAAGCTGTGGATGGAGTTTCTTGATGGTAACCAGGGAGCGCTGTCAAGAATATACCTGGCCAATATTAATGACTTATACGCATTTGGCTGCAAATTCAGCGTTGACAGATCGTTGATAAAAGATTGTATCCAGGATCTTTTTATAACACTTCTTCAAACCCACACAAAACTCAGTCCAACTGACAACGTAAAAGCCTATTTGTTTACCTCCTTAAAGCGGAAAATTATACGGGAGACCATTCGGTCGAGTAGGTTTGAACAGGTTATGGAACGTGGCGACTATCGTTTCGAAGTAGGCTTTGAAAAACTGGATACCCAGGCTTTTGAACATGATAATTATTCGAAAAAAACACTGGCAGTTCGGTCGGCTATCGAATCGCTTACAAGCAGGCAGAAGGAAGCATTGTATCTGCGCTTTTATTTTGGATTAAGCCACAAAGAGATTGCGGAAGTACTTCACCTGGAAGTACAATCGTCTCGATCATTAATTAACCGGGCCGTAAAAAAGATAAGAAATGTGATGAGAAGCGACAAAAAGCGTATTTCAAATTTCCTGTACTTTTTATTGGCGCAAACATCATAATTGCAGCCGCATGTTTTTCAACATGTAAATTTGTGAAGAAAAAGTATCAACACTTTGCAAACTCCCGTCTTATAGCTGTAGTGGAAGCCATTAAATGCAGTGGTTTAATTCATAAGAAAGATTCGAACAGCCTGTTAATGCAATGAATAAATACAAATTATATAGCTCAACAGATTTTTTAAACGACGATTCATTTGTAGAATGGTTATTAAAATCAGACCATGATGCAGAAATGTTCTGGGACACTTTTGTTGAAGAACATCCTGAAAAAAAGAACGAAATAGAGGAGGCCGTTGAAATCTACAATCATTTTAAGTTTACAAGTGAAGATCTTACTCTTGAAGAGGTATTTGCCATATGGAATAACGTAAAGCATAAATCAGTAGAGAAGCGTTTTAGTTTTCTGACTGTTTTAAAATATGCTGCAGTTTTTGTGCTTGTTTTTACAACCGGAGCATTGAGTTATTATTTGTATAACAACGCCACCGAAGAAACCGAATTTACGATTGCAGAAAATAAGCCGCTAAACTTTAATGAAGCACAGATTATCTTATCCGATGGTAAATCCGTACCATTAAACTCGAAAGAATCGGAAATAAAATACGATGCCACCGGAGAACAGGTAATTATTGATAATGATACAATTCGGCAAGCAAAAAAAGAAGCAGAACCAACGATTAACCGGGTAGTTATTCCTTACGGTAAAAGCTCACAGGTAACACTTTCTGATGGTACACAGGTATGGTTAAATGCCGGTAGCCAATTGGTTTATCCATCGGTGTTTAAAGAGCGGCAACGCGAGGTTTTACTTATCGGTGAAGCCTACTTTAATGTTGCGCATAATGCGAAGGTGCCTTTTGTTGTTCGAACTGAGCATGCTGACATTGAGGTGCTGGGAACAAGTTTTGATGTGTTGGCTTATCCCGATGATAAAATGTTTCAAACCATTTTGGTAACCGGTTCGGTAAGCATTGAAACAAAAAGCAAAGGCTTGCTTTCCGGAAAGAACAAAATGGTGTTGGAGCCCAATCAAATGTTTTATCTCGATAAAGAAAGTGGTGTAAACTATGTAAACAATGTTGATGTGGCCACTTACACATCGTGGAAAGAAGGAATGTTTGACTGCGATAAATTGGACTTAAGCCGTGTTGTTAGGCGTTTGGAAAGATATTACAATAAGCAAATACATATAAAAGATCCGCTAATAGGTACTTATAAAATATCCGGGAAACTAGATCTGAAAGGTGATATTTCGGAAGTTCTGGATGTTATTCAATCCTTTGTTCCCATCGACTGGGGTAAACAACAAAACGGAGATTATTTTATTGTAAAACCATACTAAACAATACTGCCTATGTAAATAAACCAAGTAAAACTATCTAACAAAAAATAATGAACCGGAAAGTGTTCGCACCACCTGCCGGTTCAAGAGAATAATTAATTAACATCTTTAATTAAACGCTTTAAATTTATGAATAAAATTTGTAAAAATGGCAGAGCCGTGCAGTCGCGGCATGTCAAAAAACTTTTCCTTATTATGAGGCTAACAACTATCCTACTACTAACTACCTTGTTTGCCGCAACAGCAAACTCTTATTCACAAACAGCAAAGTTTTCGATGCAACTGAATGATGTAACACTAAAACAAGTGTTTCATCAAATCGAAAAATCAAGCGATTTTATAATTGTTTATTCTGACGATATTGTAAATCCAAACCGTCGTGTAAATGTGGAAGTTAGTAACGAATCGGTTCAGCATGTGCTGGAACAGGCATTGAACCAAACGAACCTGACCTTTGCCATTAGCGATCGCCAAATTGCGATTACCAATAAAACCGAAGTACTTGATAAAATACTGGATCAACAGACCAAAACTATTTCGGGAGTTGTAAACGATACTGACGGAGGGCCAATTCCCGGCGTGTCGGTTGTTGTTGAAGGAACTACAATCGGAACCGTTACCGATTTTGATGGTAATTTCGAGCTAAATGTTCCTGTTGATGCAGCGAAGCTCCTGTTTTCTTTTGTAGGTTTTCAAACTCAGGTAGTAGAAATCGGAACACAATCGTTATTTAATGTCACTTTGTTGGAGGATGTTATGCAGCTTGATGAAGTTGTGGCAATTGGTTACGGAACCCAACAAAAACGAGAAGTTACCGGATCGATCAGTAATGTATCGGAAAAAGATTTTAACAAAGGATTGACGCAGGATGCAGTTGATCTTTTAAAAGGTAAGGTTGCCGGTCTTTCCATTACGTTGGGAAGTGGCGATGTAACCTCTGAACAAACCATCCGTTTGCGCGGTACATCTTCGTTAACCGGTAGTAGCCAGCCGTTTATTGTAATCGACGGTGTTCCCGGATTGAGCATGTCATCGGTTGCTCCACAGGATATTGAATCAATTAGTGTTTTGAAAGATGCTTCTGCTGCTGCCATTTATGGTTCTCGATCAGCCAGTGGAGTAATCCTGATCACCACTAAAAAGGGAAAAACCAACGAAAGTATAATTGAATACGATGGATACGTGGCTGCCAGTACGGTAACAAATGTTCCCGATGTGCTTACTGCACAGGAATGGCGCGATTATACATCAGCCAATGGTATAAATACCGAAGGACTTGACCTGGGAGCAAATACCGATTGGTTTGATGAAATTATGCGTACCGGTGTCAGCCAGAATCATAACTTTTCGTTCTCTGGTGGTGGAAAAACCAGTAACTATCGGGCATCAATATCTTACCTCGATCAAAAAGGAGTTGTAAACGATAACGAAATGGAACGTTTTAACGCACGTTTCTATTTCAACCAAAAGGCATTGGGCGATAAGTTAAATGTTTCATTTACCGGTGCTATTACAACCCGTGATTACTCGCCAACAGATACCCGTAATTTTGTATTGGCGTACAATATGATTCCTGTTGCTCCTGTAAAATTTGATGATGGAACCTGGTTCGACACACAAGAGTACGACCAGGGAAACCCGGTGCGTAATATCGAATATAATACTCAGCTGAATAAACGAAATCTTTATTTCGGAAATGTTGATGTGCAGTTAGATTTGGTTGAAGGTTTAAAAGCTGGAGTTAAATTGCACAAACAACGCGAAACAAATGATTACGGCCAATATTACAACTCGGAAACAGAAAGAGGCCGGAACGACCAGGGATATGCACAACGTTCGAACTGGACTGCTGATAAAAACCTGTTGGAAACAACATTGAATTATGAAAAGTCGGTTAACGATCATAAAATTGGTTTGTTGGCGGGTTACTCATATGAGAAAAATGAATACCAAAATTCAGGTGCTCAAAACCGCCAGTTTGTAACCGACTTTTTTGAATACAATAATTTAGGAGCAGGCGAAAACCTTCGTCCGTCAGATGTTTGGTCGGGAGCCAATATGAACAAATTGGTTTCGTTTTTTGGCAGGGCCAACTACAACTATAAAATGCGATACATTTTTACTGCATCGCTTCGTTACGATGGTTCGTCGAAATTTGGAGCGAATCACAAATGGGCAACTTTCCCATCGGTTTCTGCTGCCTGGCGAATCAATGAAGAGTCGTTTATGCAAAATGCCGATTTCCTCGATGAATTAAAATTACGCGTAGGTTATGGTATTTCTGGTAACCAGGACGGTATCGATCCTTATAAATCGTTGGAGCTTTACGGAAGTTCAGGCCAGTATTACGACAATGGTAAATGGTACCGAGCTTATCAAATCAGTCAGAATGCCAATGAGGACCTGAAATGGGAAGAAACATCGATGTTTAATATTGGGGTTGACTATAATATCCTGAATAGCAGATTGAGTGGTACCATCGAATACTACAACAAAAAGACCAAGGACTTGCTGTACACCTATCAGGTGCCGGTTCCTCCTTATTTGTATCCTGATATGTTGGCAAACGTTGGTTCTATGTCGAATAAAGGATTTGAGTTTTTAATTAGTGGAGACATTATCAGAAAGAACGATTTTCGTTGGACTACATCGATAAATCTCGCTCACAACAAAAACAAAATTACAAAACTATCTAATGACGAGTTCTCAACAAGCTCAATCTTAACAGGTTCGGCATGGATTCGTGGTGGTTCTGATAATACAACTCACATTGTTGAAGAAGGTAAAGAAGTTGGTACATTTTATGGCTGGCTTTGCGAAGGGCTTGATGAGGATGGCATGTACATCATGGATGACATGATTGACGGAGAACCCGGATTAACCAACGACGACCGTACTTATATTGGTTCTGCTCAGCCTAAGTTAACTTATGGTATTTCAAATATCATTAACTATAAAAAATGGGAGTTGAACTTCTTCTTTAGGGGAGTTTATGGCAACGACCTGTTAAACTTCTCAAAAATGTCGTATGCTACAACTCAGTGGCTACCCGGAGCAAATGTGTTACACGACGCGTTAACTATCGGTTTGGCCGATAACCCAAAATATTGTAGCTATTACATCGAAAAAGGTTCCTTCCTTAAATTAGATAATTTAAGCCTGAGTTACAGTTTCGACGTATCGAAGATTGAGTATTTAAGAAAGCTAAGAGTTTACGTTACCGGACAAAACCTGTTTACTATAACCAACTATACCGGTTTAGATCCGGAAGTTGAAATGGCCGGCCTCGATCCTGGTGTTGAAGGACGTGAATATTATCCAAAATCAAGGACTGTTTCCTTGGGTGTAAACATTAGTTTCTAAACCTAAATAATTTTGAATTATGAAAAAAACAAAAATATTTTCACTTGTTTTCGTCTTCTTTCTTTCATTTTTATATCAAGGATGTACTGATTTGGACGAAGAAGTATTTGATAAACTGCCCGTAGATGAGTTTGGAAATACTGAAATGCAAATAAACTCTCTTATTGCCCCAATATATCGTACACTCAAAGGTGTATTCCCTTCCAATTATTTCCTTTTAAGCGAGTGCTCGGCCGATATGGCGATTACTCCAACACGAAAAGGAGGCGACTGGTGGGATGGTGGCCAGTTTAAAGAATTAAGACTACACACCTGGACTCCTAATACCAGTTTAGTTCGCGATTCATACAATTCAGCAATGGAAAGTATTTCGAGCTGTAATAAGATTTACTCGATGATTGAGGAAAATGAGAGCATTGCCGATAAAGAACAAATCCTTGCAGAAATTAGAGGCGTACGCGCATTTTGGTATTACTTGCTGCTCGACTACTACGGAAACGTTCCGGTTGTAACCGATTTTAACGACACATCAAATCCGGCTACCGAATCGAGAAGTAATGTATATCAGTTCGTTTTAAGTGAACTGAATGCCATTAAAGACATCGTTCGTGATGATGTAACTGCAGCAAGTTATGGTAAAATTACCAAGGGAGTGGTGAACACTCTTCTGGCAAAAATGTACTTAAATGCTGAAGTTTGGTATCCTGAAGGTGGCCCTAAATGGCAGGAATGTATTGCTGCCTGTGATGAAGTAATGGGAATGGACTACGTGCTGGAGCCTAATTTTAAAGCCAGTTTTGTTGTGCAAAACCAAAACTCAAAAGAAATAATCTTCCCGATTGTTTTTAGTACTGCAGATGGAGGCAATCATATTCATAAAAGAACATTGCACTATTTAGATCCTATTCCGCTAAACCTAAATGTGGGCACATGGAATGGTGTTAGTGCTATGCCCCAGTATGTTAAAGATTATGACGATGATGATAAACGTATTGATTGGTCATTTTTAACAGGACCAATGCACGATACCGATGGTTCAGTTCTTGTTACTGCTCATGGTCGAGAACTGATTCATACCATCGATATTGAGATAAAATACAACCTTGATGAAGATGGCTGGGGACAGGTTGAGCAGGAAGAAGGAGCACGCTGCTCGAAATGGGATTTTGAAAGTGGCCTGAACGGAGACATGGAAAATGATATGGCTATTTTCAGATTAGCAGATGTTTATTTGATGAAGGCTGAAGCTTTGGTGCGCTTAAATGAAGATAATGCCGAGGCTACCCGATTGATAAACTTATTAAGAGCACGGGCATTTGATGGTGCAGATAAATTATACTCGAGCGTTACTTTGGATGATGTATACAAAGAACGTCGTTTTGAATTGGCATGGGAAATTTCAGCACGCCAGGATATGATTCGTTTCGGAACATTCCTGGATGAAATTCCAGGGTGGAAAGACGTTACACCTGAAAAATGCCTTATTTTCCCTATTCCGCAAACTGCATTGGATGCTAATCCGGAATTGGTGCAAAATCCGGGTTACTAGTATAGCATAGTTTGGTGAAAGCCCGTTGCCGGTTTTGCCGGTGATGGGTTTCTTAAAGTCAATTAAATTGTAGGAAGACAGTAGATTGCTCTGAAACAGACAAATAAAGTTATTACTGAAATACCTGGATATTCCATTGGCATAATACCTTTTTAATCGATCAACTAAAACGAATGATACGTTTCAATCAATTCACTGTCTTTCACTTTTACTTATTAATAACGGATAGGTGTTTCAATAAGTAAATGACTAATAAAAGATACTATTCCGGGGAGGCCGGAATTGGTTTTACGAATAATAGCCACCGGCAACAGGCCGGTGGCTTTCATTTTAATATATCGTTTGAAGTGATGTTTTTACTTCATTTCGCTTACAGCTTCTTCAATCCTTTCAACTCCGCCTTGTTAGCCGCCGGGATAATGCTAATTGCATAACCGCCGCCGGGAGCACATTGTTGTTTTAATTCCGACTTACTCGTTACCACATACTTTTTGATTTCATATGCCTGTGGATTGGTTTTCCAATCGGCATCTTTTGCATCGGCATAAACTGTTGCAATGTATTTCTGATTCGGATTCAGAAAATCAAAACTGATTTTCGAGGTGCGGGTTTCCTGGTCGTTTGTGCGGCCTACAAACCAGTTTTCGCTGCCTTTTTCTTTGCGGGCGTAGGTAATGTAATCGCCCGGTTCTGCCTCCAATACCAACGATTTGTCCCAATCCAGCGCTACATCTTTTATGAACTGGAAAGCATCCATGTATTTCTCGTACGTTGTTGGTAAATCGGCAGCCATTTGCAGCGGACTGTACATGGTAACATACAAGGCCAGCTGGCGTGCAATGGTGGTACGCACCTGCGAATTGTTATCAGGATTATATTCGCTCACATGCGTTTCGAAAATTCCCGGCGTATAATCCATCGGGCCACCAACCAAACGTGTAAACGGTAGGATGGTGGTGTGATTTACATTGTTTCCACCAAAAGCTTCGTACTCGGTTCCGCGAGCCGATTCGTTGCCAATCAGGTTCGGGTAAGTTCGGCATAATCCGGTTGGGCGAACCGCTTCGTGTGCATTCACCATAATTTTGTAATCAGCCGCTTTTTTTACCGCGTACAAATAATGGTTCACCATCCACTGTCCGTAATGGTATTCGCCACGCGGAATAATATCGCCCACATAACCACTTTTTACCGAGTTGTAGTTGTTCTCGGCCATAAACTGGTATGCCGTATCCAAATGGCGCTCGTAGTTGCGCACCGAACTCGATGTTTCGTGGTGCATCATCAGGTGTATATTTTTGCTTTTTGCATAGTCGCGCAGTTCGGCAACGTTAAAATCGGGGTAGGGCGTTACAAAATCGAAAACATAGTCTTTCGATTTGTTGAACCAGTCTTCCCAGCCTTCGTTCCAGCCTTCTACCAAAACCGCATCCAAACCATTTTCTGCTGCAAAATCAATGTATTTTTTCACCTCCGCAGTATTGGCAGCATGAATTCCGTTGGGTGTTGTTTTTGAATAGTCTGTTTCGCCCAGTTTTACACTTGACAGGTTGGTGTATGCCCACGAGCTTTTTCCGGTAATCATTTCCCACCAAACGCCAACATATTTTACCGGTTTAATCCAATCGGTGTTGTCGTATGCACAAGGCTCGTTCAAGTTAAGGGTGATATTTGAAAGCAAAATATCGCCTGCCTTTTTGCTTGCGATTACTGTGCGCCAGGGCGTTGTGCAAGGCGCCTGCATGTAGGCCATATTTCCTTGTGCATCGGGTGTTAGAACCGATTTGAAAATCATGTTTTTATCATCGAGTTCCAGGTGCATGCACGAATAATCTTTCAGTGCTGCTTCGTGCAGGTTGATGTAGTAACCGTCGTTGGTTTTCATCATTAAAGCTGTTTGTACAGCTGTTGCCGAAATGGGCGTTTGCGATGTGTTTGGTGTGATGGCTTTTTCCATCAATCCGCGAATTTCCGACAGTTTTGACTGGGTGTAATCGTATTCCTGCGTGTCGTAATCGCCCGGAATCCAGAACGCCGTGTGGTCGCCATTCATGGCAAACTCAGTGCGTTCGTCTTTCACCACAAAATAAATCAGGTTTTCTTGCTCCGGGAATTCATAACGAAAACCCAATCCGTCGTTAAAAACACGGAAACGGATGATCATTTTTCGGTTGGTAGCCGGTTGGTTTAAGGTTACAGCCAGTTCGTTGTAATGGTTACGAATCTCGCTTTGTTCGCCCCAAACTGGTTTCCAGGTTTCGTCGAAAGCAGAGGTTTTACTGTCGGCAAGGGTAAATCCGCTTAACAGTGGTTCGGCATCTTTTAATTCGAGACCGAGTTTGCTGGCTTTGATAATGGTTTTGTCTTCCAATTGAAGTTTGTAAACCGGTGTTCCATCCGATAAATCGAAGGTAAGTTTCATTTTTCCGTTCGGAGAGGTAATTTCTTCAGCGTGGCTAAAGAGTGTGCCAACGGCAAGCACAAGAATCAAAAGTAATCGCTTCATTTTCTTTTAAGTATTTGTAGCCTTAATAAATCTTTAATTATAGGCTTTTGTTTGTATAAATAATTCAAAATAAACTACTCAAAATCACTGCAAACGTTTGAAATTGCCTGATTTTTTTTTGATCATTTCGTCTTACTTATTCCCAAAAGAAAAAGAGACTGTGATTGTTTTAAAGAACTGTTGCGTTAAAAAGCCTGTTTCCGCGGGCTCCAAACAAGCCGGGCGCGTATCAGGTCGGCTCCGTCGCTTTCACGAACAACACTACAAATATGATTATTTTTATCCAGTATTTGTTTCTTAATTCCCAGTTGGTCGTTTTCAGTGCCTTCTTTTACAAAATTCACTTCAAATTCGATGAGTTCATTCTGTTCGTGGAAATCAAAATCGTAGCTGTCGATAATGCGTTCGAGGTAACGTCCGCTGTTAAAATGCTGGTTCACGTCGATCTCATTAAAAAGCACCGGGGTGAAAACCACTTCATCGTCGGATTTAACCGGTTTTACTTTTCCGGCATTCATTTCCAGAACCCGTTCGTCATGTACCGGAATGGAGCCGAGTTCAAGTTTTACAATACGTTTGGTGTTTTGATCGAGCACCAACCAGCTGGTTGTAGCTTTAATAATACTTTCGCCGTTGGCATCAATAAAATGAATATCGCGAAGAGCCAGCAGTCCGTCAATTCCGGCAGGCCAGGTTTCAACCGTAAATTTCTCTCCCCATTCGGGGCGGCGTTTTATCTTCACCAGCAAGCGCGATAACACCCAAAACTGTTTTTCTTTTTGAAGATTATCGAAACCGAGACCTAATTTTTCGGCATGTTCCCAGGCAATGTCCTGAATTTGCCAAAAAAGAAAGGAGGTAGAAAGTTGGCCAAAACGACTAACGAAATATGATTTTGTAGATAATTCCTGCTTGTGTTTCATACTAAAACGATTAGAATTCAGAAGTGCGAAGTTGCAAGTGGTCTTTCTGTTTGTGCTTCCGACTTCATTCTTTTTGTAAACTTTTTCGCAAATTTATTGTTCGGTTTTTGAAAATCAACAACAAATGTTCAATTTTGTGGCAAATTAAAAAGTTTTATGGGAAAAATAATAATTAAAACTCCGGAGCAAATAGAAGGCATCAGGCAAAGTGCCCGACTGGCAGCAAAAACGCTTGAATTTGCTGGACAGTTCGTAAAAGAAGGAGTAAACACAGAATATATCGATGATAAAGTGGAGGAATTTATTCGTTCCCATGGGGCTGTTCCTGCAACCAAAGGGTATAATGGCTATCCAAAATCAAGTTGTATTTCGTTAAATAATGTGATTTGCCACGGCATTCCATCAAAACAAACCGTTTTAAAAGAAGGCGATATTCTGAATATTGATATCACCACTATTTTGAACGGATACTACGGCGATACTTCGCGCATGTTTACGGTGGGAAATATAAGCCAGGAGGCTGAAGATTTGATTGATATTACCGGCCACTGTCTCGATCTTGGAATTGAGCAGGTGAAACCGGGTAACCGCTTCGGGAATATCGGTTTTGTAATTCAACGCTATGCCAAAGCACAGGGCTACAGCGTGGTTTACGAGTTTTGCGGCCATGGTGTTGGTATCGATTTTCATGAGGAGCCGCAGGTCGATCATGCCTCACGAAGAAATACGGGGCCGGAAATGAGACCGGGAATGATTTTTACCATTGAGCCGATGATTAACCAGGGAAAACCCAAAGCAGTGGTCGATAAAAACGATGGATGGACAGCACGAACTATTGATAATAAACTGTCGGCACAGTTCGAGCATACGGTTTTGGTTACGCCAACCGGCTGCGAAGTTTTGACAGATATTCATGATGATTATCCGATAACGTAGATAGGTTGTTAAAAACCATTGTCATTTCGACGAAGGATGAGGAGAAATCTGTAACATTTATCAGGCTAAAGATTCCCCACTGTGTTCCATATGGCAGTTTCAATAAACAAAAAACCGCCGCTCTGATTAAAGAGCAGCGGTTTTTTGTTTGGTGAGTTATTCGTAATTAGATGTTCCATGTTTTTGCGTCGGTCATCCAAGCTTCCACTTCCAAAGCTGCTTCGGTTTCTTCTTCAACGTCAACAGAGAGTACTCCGAAGAAATTAGTGTCTGTCATCCACTCTTCTACTTGCAATGCTTCTTCAGTTTCTTCATTGAAATAGCTTGCCATTCCGTCGAAGTAGCTTTCGTTGGTCATCCAGTTTTCTACTTCAAGTGCTTCCTCAACTTCTGTTTCTACATTTACTGTTGTAAAGAAATTGTTTTCTGCAAGCATCCAGTTTTCTACGTCTAATGCTTCTTCTGCTTCAACTGCTGCATACCTGGCATAGGCACTCATATCTGTAGTTGCTGATGCATCGGCTGATGCTGAGCTGGCTTCAGTGTTATCTGTCATTGCCATGGCTATCTGGCTGAAGCTGTTGTTTTCCATTACGGTTCTCCAAAAATCTTGTGCATTTACTGTAATGCTGATCAAAACCAAACTAATAATAACCGCCAGTGATTTTGTGATTGCTTTCTGAACATTGTTTGTTGTTTTCATGACTTTTCCTCCTGCTTTCGTTTTTGTTTTCTTGTTTTGTTGCTTCGACTTTTTTGTTTCTTGTTTTCTCGTTCTGTTTTCTTGTTTTCGATATTAAGACGACCTAAAATATGATTCGTTACAAAAATTTAGAACTTTTTTTAAAAATGTACTGGTTAAAAACCTGAACTTTGTATTGCAAATATAAGTACAAAAAATGGTACTATGCAAAACAAAGTAGTATATTTTTTGAAATTATTTTTGAGTGAAGTCAGTAATGTGCAGAAAGAGAGATTGATAGGCGTTTTAGTTTTGAGTTGAAAAGTCGAATAAAAAGTTAAACAGATCGAAAAAAGGTAAGTGCTTGTATGGAAACTCATTTCAATTTTGAAGAAAAAAAATTTTTGAACGATTAACTTTTTTCACAGCAAATTCGAAAACTTGTATCTTTGTCAACAGAAAAAATGTATTGTTTATGTCGTTAGTAATTGAAGAAAAGGATCTGGAAAAATTTATAATGGTGGGCGACCGTGTTTTGGTGAAACCCAAAAATCCGTCGGGCAAAACCAAATCGGGCTTGTATTTACCGCCATCGGTTCAGGAGAACGAGAAAGTGCAAAGTGGTTATATCGTTAAAGTTGGACCGGGTTACCCGATTCCGGCGGTTAACGATGAAGACGAAGCGTGGAAAGAAAAAAAGGAAGAAGTGAAATATGTGCCGCTTCAAACGCACATTGGCGACCTGGCTATTTACTTAAATAAAAGCGGACACGAAATTGAGTTTAATAACGAGAAGTACATTATTTTACCACATTCGGCAATTTTAATGATCATCAGGGATGAGAATTTATTTGACTAGATAATCTTAAAGATATATTTGCTGAGCCGTTTCGGGAATTTCCGGAGCGGCTTTTTTTTATTTCAGAACTTCCAATGTTTTTTTGTAGCCCAGGTCGAAGAGCTCATCGGCGTGTTTTCGCTGAAATACATCGTATTCGTCAATTCCTTTTGGCTCGATATAAAAGTCAGCCTGTTTTTTTATTTCCTCCAGTTTCTGATTTACGCTCATATAAACCGTTCGTGTGGCAATTTGTATCAGGTTTTTCATTTTCGCCTTCGGATTTATCGGGCTGATGTTTGATACAATAAGGCGCTGGCAATCTTTTCGGATGGGTGCAACGGGGATATTATCCATCAATCCACCATCGACATATAAATACCGGCCCAGCTCAACGGGTGCAAAAATAACAGGAATAGAGGCCGAGGCCAGTACCGTATCGCCAAGGTTTCCGCTGTTGTGGTATTCAACCGTTCCTTTATTCAGGTTCGAGACACAAACGTAAAGTGGTGTTTTAAGGTCTTCGATGTTTTTAAGGGCTATTTCTTTTTCCAGGATTTCCTTTACGCCATCGAGCTTTAGCAAACCGTCAACCGGCAAATGTATTTTGGTGTATTGAAAAAACCAGCCACGTTTAAAAATATCGCGTACTTCTTCGGGCGATTTTCCGGCGGCAATAAAAGCACCAACAATTGCGCCGGCACTAACTCCCGAAATTACATCGGGCTGAATACCCAGTTTGTCGAGTGCCGCAATAACGCCCAAATGGGCAAACCCGCGCGTTCCGCCACCACTTAAAACCAACCCGTTTTCGTATTTCTTTGTCATACCTTTCAAAGGTAGAAAATCAATTGAAATGGTGTTCATAAAATGAGTGCTCAAATCTTTCGCCTACTATTTATTTTGGAAAAGAAATTTTCGGGGGTATTTTTACCGGCGCTGCTGCGTGTGTTTTGCCGCATCAGTTATACACTATTATATAATGAAAATAGACAAATTCGTTTTAGCCATTATTGGTGTTATAATTCTGGCCTGGTTTTTTCCCGGAATTGGAAGTCCGGAAAGTGGCATACCTCTGGATTTAATTGCGAGTATTGGAATTTCGCTGATTTTCTTTTTCTATGGGTTGAAACTCAGTCCACGCGATATAAAAATGGGGCTAAAAAACTGGAAACTACATATCGTGGTACAAACAACTACTTTTTTGGTTTTTCCCTTGATTGTTCTTGCCTTTTATCCTTTTATAAAAACCGAAAACGGACAAACGATTTGGCTGGCATTTTTATTTTTGGCAGCGCTACCGTCAACTGTTTCTTCGTCGGTAGTGATGGTTTCAATTGCAAAAGGAAATATTCCGGCGGCCATTTTTAACGCCAGTATTTCTGGATTGATTGGTATTGTACTAACGCCACTTTGGATGGGACTGTTTTTAACACAGACCACCATCGATTTTAACCTTGGAGAAATATATTTCAAGCTGCTAACAGAGATTCTTCTCCCGGTAATTATAGGTGTTTTTCTACAGCGTTTTTGGGGAGATTATGCCCGGAAATACAGTCGTTACCTCACACTATTTGATAAATCGGTGATTCTGCTGATTATATTTAAAAGCTTTTCACATTCGTTCGAAAACAAGGTTTTTAGTGCGGTTGATGCTATAGATCTGGCTCTAATTGTAACGGCTGTAATCATCCTTTTTTATGCGATTTATTTTCTAACGCTAAAAGTTTCGCAGTTACTGGGATTTGCTATCGAAGATCAGATTACAACACAATTTTGTGGAACAAAAAAGTCGTTGGTACACGGAACCGTATTTGCAAAAATATTATTTCAGCAATCGGCAACTACCGGAATAATGTTGCTGCCAATTATGATCTTCCACCCGATACAAATACTTATTATCAGTTTTGTGGCTACTAAATTGGGGAAGCGAAAATAGAAGCAGCTTGATTGCTTACTCATGTTCAAGCGTAAACCACTTGTTCAGCAATTTCTGGTCATCTTTTTCATCTTTGTGCCAGAATGTATTGGTGCGATTTACGTAGTTATAATCTTTCTCGTATTCATTAATATTCGTTACGATATCATTTAATGCGTCGATCATAATATCAACTTCATCGTTGGTCATCGTTGGGTGAAGCGACCAGCGCACCCAGCCCGGTTTTTGCGAAAGATCGCCGTGGTTGATTTTATCGGTAATTTCCTCCGACTGCTCCAGCGATACTTCCAACAGAAAGTGTCCGTAAGTTCCGGCACAGGCACAACCTCCGCGGGTTTGAATACCATATTTGTCGTTTAACAAACGCACCAGCAGGTTGTAATGAATTCCTTCAACATAGAATGAAATTACGCCCAGTCGGTCGCGTACATTATCGGCCAGAATATTCAATCCTTTTATGGAATCGAGTCCGCTAAATGCACGTTCCAATAATTCTTCTTCGCGTTTGCGGATATTCTCAATGCCCATCTGGTCTTTCAAATCAAAACAAAGGGCTGTACGTATCGATTGCAGGAAACCCGGCGTTCCACCGTCTTCGCGGGCTTCAATATCGTCAACATATTTGTATTTCCCCCACGGATTGGTCCAGTCAACAGTACCGCCACCCGGGTTGTCAGGAACGGTGTTTTTATACATGCTGGCATCAAAAACTATTACGCCCGATGAGCCGGGGCCTCCCAGGAATTTATGCGGCGAGAACATCACGGCATCCAGTTTTTCCATGGGATCTTCGGGGTGCATATTTATTTCGTCGTAAGGTGCAGAGGCTGCAAAATCGATGAAACAAACGCCTCCGTATTCGTGCATAATTTTCGCCATTTCGTGATAGGTCGTACGCACTCCGGTTACATTCGAACAAGCGGTAAACGAACCAATTTTAAACTTGCGGTCTTTATATTTTTCTAATGCTTTGCGCAGGTTGTCGGTGTCAACCAGTAAGCCTTCGCCGGGTTCAACCACAACCACGTCGGCACTGGTTTCGTACCACGATGTTTGGTTGGAATGGTGCTCCATGTGTGTAAGAAAAACCACCGGCTTTTCACGCTCGGCAATACAGGTTTTTCCTGCAACTTTAACACAGTATTTTAATCCCAGAATTCGCTGAAATTTGTTGATTATAGCAGTCATCCCGAAACCGGCAGTTATAATAATATCATTTGGCCCGGCATTTACATGTTGTTTAATCAGCTGATGCGATTTGTGGTAAGCGTGTGTCATGCGCAGTCCGGTTTCGCTGGTTTCGGTGTGGGTGTTGCCAACATACGGACCAATGGTGTCGGTAATTTTACACTCGATAGGGCGGTACAAACGGCCACTGGCAATCCAATCGCCATAATTGATTTTCTGTTTGCCATAAGGAGTTTCAAATTCCTGGTCGATACCAACAATATTTTTTCTGAATTTTTCGAAGTATTTTTCCAGACTGCTCATTCGTTTTTTTTATTGATGCAACAAAATAAGTGACTTTAAGTGATAAAATTTAGGGGAAAAATCATGAAAATCCTCTCGTAAATGCTCATTTAAGAAAGTGATGATGCGTTCTGAAAACTGTGAATGGACTCCCTGAGTAAGGCCTTATATTGAGGATCTTTTTTTGAATCTTTTATAAACTGTTTGGAGTATTGGATTTTCATTCGTCCAACCATTTGTTAAATGCATCGGCTTCCGGCTCTTCAGCAACACGCTGGTCGCCATCTTGCATGGCATTATAAATTGCCGCATCTTCTTTTTCATCATCAACAACAAAATGTTTAATGTTGAGCTTTTCGGCAAGATCGGTGAAAACTTTGAGCTGCTTTTGATTTAACTTTAATACCAGTTCCATAATTCAAAATTAGGACAAAAAGGTGAGAATTAAAAGTTCAATTATGCCTTAATAACATTAATAAAAGCCTGGTTTCTGTCAAATCGTCACAAATAACGAATGGCACAGCGTTTGACTTTTGGCGAGCGTAAAAATTGATAGTAAAATTTAAAATATAGAAAAATGCAAACAGGAAAAATTGGAGTAACCAGCGAGAATCTTTTCCCAATTATTAAAAAGTTTCTCTATTCTGATCACGACATTTTTTTACGTGAGATCGTATCAAACGCCGTTGATGCAACACAAAAACTAAAAACACTGGCCGGAAAAGGCGAGTACAAAGGCGATGTAAGCAATGCCAAAGTGGTTGTTAAACTGGATACCGAAGCCAAAACAATTACCGTTTCGGATAATGGTATCGGGATGACTGCCGAAGAGGTGGAGAAGTACATTAACCAGATTGCTTTCTCGGGTGCCAACGAATTCCTTGATAAATACAAAGACGACGCCAATGCCATTATTGGCCATTTCGGATTGGGTTTTTACAGTTCGTTTATGGTGTCGGAAAAAGTGGATGTAATTACAAAATCACATAAAGAAGGTTCGCAGGCCGTAAAATGGAGCTGTAACGGAAGTCCTGAGTACGAGCTGGAAGAGGTGGAAAAAGAAGACGTTGGAACCGACATTGTAATGCACATCAGCGAAGAGGAAAAAGGTTTTCTTGATGATGCAAAAATTTCAGAAATACTGAATAAATACTGCAAGTTTTTACCCGTTCCGGTAGTTTACGGTAAGAAAAAAGACTGGAAAGACGGCAAGCAGGTTGACACTGACGAAGACAACCAGATTAACGATGTTGCTCCGGCCTGGACAAAAATGCCTGCCGATTTAAAAGACGAAGATTACAAAAACTTCTACCGGAAATTGTACCCGATGGGCGACGAGCCGCTTTTCAATATTCACCTGAATGTGGATTACCCGTTCAACCTGACCGGTATTTTGTATTTCCCAAAAATCAAAAACAATTTCGAGGTGCAGAAAAACAAAATCCAGTTGTACAGCAACCAGGTTTTTGTTACCGATTCGGTTGAAGGAATTGTACCTGAATTTTTGACACTGTTGCATGGTGTGATCGACTCGCCGGATATTCCGCTGAACGTGTCGCGTTCGTACCTGCAAAGCGATTCGAATGTGAAAAAGATCAGCAGTCACATCAATAAAAAAGTGGCCGATCGTTTGCACCAGATCTACAAAGACAACCGCGAAGATTTTGAAAGCAAGTGGGACGACCTGAAGATCTTTATCGAGTACGGAATGCTGACCGAGGAGAAATTTAACGATCGTGCAATGAATTTCTTCCTGCTGAAAAATACCGAAAGCAAGTATTTTACCTGGGAAGAATATGAAAAACTGGTAAAAGAGAACCAGACGGATAAGGACAACAATACCATTTACCTGTACACAACCAATGTTGAGGAGCAATTCACTTTTGTTGAGGCTGCAAAAAACAAAGGTTACGATGTGCTGATTTTGGATGATGTGTTGGCGCCTCACCTGATTAACAAATTTGAGCAGAAATACACCGACAAACGTTTTGTGCGTGTTGACTCTGACGTGGTTGAAAACCTGATTCGGAAAGAAGATACCGCAAAAGAAGAGTGGAGCTGGGAGCAAAAACAAGAGTTGTCGCCGGTGTTCCAGGCGGTTTGCCCGCAAAATAACGCACATACTTACATTGTTGATTTCCAGGATCTGGGTGAAAACGGTTCACCAATGGTAATTACCCGTAACGAATTTATGCGCCGTATGAAAGATATGAGCGCTGCCCAGGGTGGAATGAGCATGTATGGAGACCTGCCCGATTCATTGAACCTGGTAGTAAACACCGCTCATCCACTGGTGAAAAAAGTGTTGGATGCCAAAGACAAAAAGCTGGGTGGCAAACTGGAAGAAATGACCGGAAAAATTACGGCTCAGAAAGTGGAAATTGCCGGTTTGGAAAAAGCAAAAGAAGGAAAGAAAGAAGAGGAGATTCCGGCAGCTGATAAAGAGAAACTGGAAACACTGAATTCGGAACTGGCGAAGTTGGAAGAAGCAAAACGCGAAGAGCTGGCCGGATTTGGTAAAAAGAATAAACTGGCAAAACAAATGGTTGACTTGGCGCTGTTGGCGAACGGCCTGTTAAAAGGAGCCGACCTGGATCAATTTGTGAAGCGCAGTGTTGAACTGATTAAGTAGGGTGAGAAGTCTGTCAACTGACGGACAAGTTAAGGGAGAGTGAGTAAAACGTCGGTCCATGAATTTTGGATCGACGTTTGTTTTTTGTTTTTGTTTCTCGCGGATTGCGCTGATTTTCGCTGAAGAATAAGGATATAAAAAAAGCCCCGGTCGGTATTCATAATACAATATACCGACCGGGGCTTTAGGTTTCAGAAAAAGGATCCGATCCGTTTAAGTTGAAAATATACGGATCGGATCCTTTGCTTTTTATCAGCGCAAATTAGCGAGCAACTCTATTTCCCGTCAGCAAAATCCTGCAGATAAGAGAATTTTTCAGTCAGCGCACCATCTTTTGTAATGGAAGCGCGTTGGATAATTCCGTCGGTATCGTCGCCAAATAAACTTGGGAATACTTTTTCGATGAGGTTACGCCCAAAATCAAGCGAGGCATCTTTCGGCAGTTCGCAAGGCAGGTTATCCACGGCCTGCACCGACACATTGTTTGGGTTCGAGAAAGCCTCTTCCAGCTCGCCACTTTGTGGATTGTAATCGTAAAACGGATCGGCAATTGTAGCTGCACGCTTTGTCGATGGGATAGAGCCTTCAATATCGCAGGTGATATCCGAGATTACTGCAATGCGGAAATTATCGTTTTTCATCTCGTCGGCAGTAAAAAGTACCGGAGATTTTGGATCCCAATACGCTGACGCGATCAGCATATCAGTTGCCTGGGTAAACGGATGGAAGCTGTTCTCGTACATCGTCGGGTTATTGAAAAAATGCAGCAAATCGAATGGCTCGCCATCAATGCGTTTGGCATAGTTTCCGGGCAGCAGCTGCACATAAATAGCTTGTTCTGGCTCCTCGTCATTTAAATAAGCCTCGGGCGAAACCCGCATAATATTCATATGATTCAGAATTTCTAAAACGCCGTGTGCCACGCGTCCGTCGCCGGTGAGCGCTATTTTTATAGGTGGAAGTTTTACCTCGTCGAGGTGTTGTAACATTTCCTCTAAATCTTCGCACTCGTGTGCCGGTTTCAGGTTAAATAAATCGTATTTCAAACCAAAGGCGCGGAAACCGTTGTAGGCACCAACCAGTCCGGCAAAACGCCCAAAACCGATGATGCGAAATCCTTCCTTGTCAGTGAGAACTTCGTAATCAACCAGCTGGATATTTTTCGCTAAAACGGTTTGTAATAACTTTCGGTTATACGCTTGTTTTTTTATGGTGTGCGAGAAAAACAGGTAGATCTTTCCGGGCAGAAAATCCCCGATACGAACTTCTTTTACGCCCAGCAAAACGTCGCAATCCGAAAGATCCTCTTTAAGCGCGATTCCTGAAGCACTGTATTCTTCGTCTTTATAACTCCGAATAGGGCTCGGTTGAACAACAATTGAAACATGCGGAAATGTTTGCTGCACTTCAACACACTGTTGCGGGGTTAACGGAACACGCTTATCGGGAGGTGTTTTTCCTTCTCTAAGAATACCTACTTTCATGGTTTTGAAATTTTTCCGAATGTACGAAAATTTAAATATTCCGATACAAAACGTACGAACAATGCCCGAAAAGAAGAGGAAGTGGAATTGGCGATCAAAACAGAATCACTATTTTTAGCTGCAAATCAACTAAACTGACTAAATATTAAAACATGACCATCAAAATTATTTCACATCGAATTTTAATCCTTGTACTGGCTGCTTTTGCCGGTTTTGGTTGCGCCAATCAACAGAAAGGGGAAAGTAAACAGCGGCCAAACATCGTTTTCATTATGAGCGACGACCATGCTTTTCAGGCCATTAGTGCTTATGGTGGCCCGTTGGCCGAACTGGCGCCAACTCCAAATATCGACCGGCTGGCCGAGGGCGGAATGCGTTTTAATCAGTGTATGGTTACCAATTCCATTTGTGGTCCGTCGCGCGCCACAATTCTTAGCGGAAAATACAGTCATTTAAACGGTTTTATTGATAACACCGGAGGCTCGCATTTCGATTTTAGCCAGAATTCGTACGCCAAAGTGTTGCAAAAAGCCGGGTACAAAACAGCTGTTATTGGCAAAATGCATTTGGGAGGTACACCAACCGGTTTCGATTATTTCGATATTCTTCCGGGACAGGGGCGCTACTACAATCCAACCTTTATTAACCAGGAGGGGGAGTACAAAATGGAAGGCTACACCACCGAAATTATTACCGACAAAACCATTAACTGGCTGGAAAGTGAAAAAGATTCGGAGCAGCCGTTTATGGTAATGATGTGGCATAAAGCACCACACCGCGCGTGGGAGCCGGGGCCGAACGAACTGGGAATGTACGAGAATACCACTTTCCCCGAGCCCGAAACATTGTTTGACGATTACGACACACGTGATGCCGCAGCAAAAAATAATATGACCATTGCCCACACCATGTTTCTCTACCGGGATTTGAAAATGACCGACCAACCCCGCGCCGGTTTTACCCCAGAGCAACAGGCAGAATGGGATGCGGTTTATCAGCCTATCTATGAAAAGTTCAGGGAAGAAAATCCTACCGGAAAAGAATTGGTACGCTTCAAATATCAGCGTTACATGCGCGATTACCTGGCTTGTATTTCGGCTGTGGATAAAAGTGTGGGGCAATTGCTCGATTACCTGAAAGAATCGGGATTGGACAAAAATACGATCGTAATTTATTCGTCCGATCAGGGATTTTACCTGGGCGAGCATGGTTGGTTTGATAAACGCTGGATGTATAAAGAATCGTTAAATACACCGCTGTTGGTAAGCTGGCCCGGAGTAATTAAAGCCGGATCGGTGAACAACGATCTGGTTTCGAACCTCGATTTTGCCGAAACGCTGATTGATGTTGCAGGTGCTGAAATTCCCGCAGAAATGCAGGGCCGCAGTCTGCTGCCGATTTTAAAAGGCGAAACGCCTGCCGATTGGCGCGATGCTCATTATTATCATTACTACGAACACCCGTCGGAGCACGCGGTAATGCGCCATTGCGGAATTACCACCGCGAAATTCAAACTCATTCATTTTTATTACGATATGGACGATTGGGAATTGTACGACCTGGAGAAAGATCCGATGGAAATGCATAACGTTTACAACGATCCGGCTTATGCTGATGTTCAGGCACAACTACATATTCAGCTGGAAGAATTGCGCAAAAAGTACGGTGACAGCGATGAGCTGAACCAGAAATTTATAGATGAATACAAGGAGAAGGTAAAAGCCAATCCGCGAATTGAATACTGGAAATTCTGGTAGCAGAAACCGAATGCTAATTTGTAATTAATTTATGTTTTCTTATTCTTGTAAAAGAAATAATCATGTAAATGAGCAAAAGAAAACTGATGCTGTATTCAACCAATTAAAGCTATAATCAATGATTCAAAAATCGTTTATTTTTATTGTCTTGATCCTGTCCACGTGTTCAGGAATACTGCAAGCACAAAACACATTTTCGGTAAGCGTTAATGAAGTGAAGAACGGAAAAATAAAAGTTGAGCCAGCCATCCCCGATGATGGAAAAGTGCCCAAAGGAACTGTTCTTACCCTTACGGCTGAACCCGATAATAACTATGCAATCGACGCCGTTTACTATTCGGTAAACGGAATGTGGGGCGACATGTATCTCGAATGTATGGCATCGCCTTTCGAGGTAGTGATCGATCAGGATAAAAAACTGGGGGCATCTTTTATTGAAAAAGAGGAAGTTGACCACCTGGAAGTAACACAGAACATTGTTTATGCAAAACCCGGAGTAAAAGAATTAAAATACGATGTGTTTGCTCCCAAAGGTGCGCGTAACTTGCCCTGTATTATTATCATTCACGGAGGTGGTTGGATTTGGAACACCGAAGATATTATGCGCGGAATGGCCCGCGAATTAACCAAAAGTGGCAAATATGTTGTTTTTAGTATTGATTATCGCTGGGCCGGAAACCGCGATGGCGACAAAGTGGGAAATACCATGGCCGACATTATTGGTGATGTGTTCGGCGCTATTGCACACATTATGGAACACGCAGCTGATTATGGCGGCGACCCAACGCGAATTGCTGTAACCGGCGACAGTGCCGGAGGACATTTATCGGCAGTGGCCGGAACCATGCCCAACAAAATTGGCGATGGTGGCTTTGGCGAAACCGAAGGCGTTTTTGAGTTTATGCCATCGTATATTCCGGAAAATAAAACGGTCGACCAGCTGCGAACTGAAATGATGGCAGCCATAAAAGCAGCAGCTCCGAGTTACGGTGTATTCGGAAGTGATCTGCTCAATCATTATTCTGAAGACCCGAAAGCCAATGATAGCTGGAAAGAAGCCATCGCGCCATTGAGCAATATCCCCAATGCAGAGGAGCGTAAAATTCCGCATTACCTTACCCGCGGAACAAAAGACGGTTTAATAACCGATGAGGCTGTTAAACGATATGTTGATGCGTTGGTGGAAGCCGGACAACGTGTGCAGTATGTGCAGGTAGGCGGTGCCGGACATGCGTTCTTCGATTGGAAACCGGATGACAACACAAAAGCTACATTTAAAAAATATGGAATTTACTACATCAACGAAATGGAGACTTTCTTCAATTCGGTGTTTTACCCGAAAAACTAGATAACTAACTAACGCTAATAATACCACAGGCAGTTTATTCTCATTATGAATAAGCTGCTTTTTTTGTTTTCAAAATGTTGAAATTTGTATCTTGCCGCATCAACGAAGTGATACAAAACATCAAATTATGAATTTCCGAAAATCTCAACTATTACTTGTTGTTGCAGTTTGGTTAACAGTAATTTCCTGTAAGCAAAAACCCAAGGAGCTCAATAACGAATTTACCGGATCGGCAAGTTGTATCGAGTGTCACGAAAACTTTTATAAGCTTTGGGAACCATCGTATCATGCGCAGGCCATGATGCCGATAGATGCGGCGTTTATGGCCGAACACCAGTTGCCCGACAGCGAACCCATCGATGTGGAAGGACATCAGTTTCAGGTGGAGTTTAAAGATTCAACCATGCTAATGTACGAACGCGATGGCGACGAGCTGGTAAAAACCTACGACGTAATCTGGGCTATGGGTGGCCATAATGTCTATACCTTTCTTACACCTTTTGAGAAAGGAAAATTACAGAATATTCCGCTGGCTTTTGATGCCAACCGCAAAGAATGGTTCAATTACCCCATGGCCGGTATGCGCCATTTTGGTGGAGATATGCCGGACGATGAGGCCTTGCCCTGGAAAGACGATATGTTTGCTTTTAACACCGGTTGTTACAGTTGTCATATCAGCCAGTTGAATACCAATTACGATTTGGCAACCGACACCTACCATACCACCTGGAAAGAGCCCGGAATTAACTGCGAAACCTGCCACGGGCCGGCGGGCGAGCACGTTCGTATTTTTAAAGCATTAAAAGAAGGCGAGGAAGCTGATGAGCTCGGACTGATAAGTACACGTACATTTACACAGGAGCAGCATGTGGCATCCTGTTCGCCTTGTCATGCCAAAATGAACCCGATTACGCCAAGTTACATGCCTGGCGATAAGTATTTCGACAATTATAACGTGACAACACTTGAGGATCGTGACTTTTACCCCGATGGCCGTTCGCTGGGAGAGAATTACACCCTTACCGAATGGATGATGAATCCCTGTGCCGATAACAGCGAGCTGCATTGTGTTACCTGCCATACATCGAGTGGGCGCGACCGCAATAAAGACAATCCCAATCAGGCTTGTCTGAAATGCCATAACAACCGCACCGAAGACCTGGAAACACATACGGGGCATCCGGCTTCGGCAGGACTTACCTGCTTAAGCTGCCACATGCCAAAGCGCGAATTTGTTGGCCGTTTTCTGCGCAGCGATCACTCGTTCCGCCCACCAATGCCCGAGGCAACCATTAAGTTTGGTTCGCCAAATGCCTGTAACCAGTGTCATACCGATAAGTCGCCCGAGTGGGCCAATAAAATTGTAAAGGCGCGTCCCAACGGTAATTACCAGGAAGAAACCTTACGATGGGCGCAACTGATAAAAGAAGCCCGCGACATGGAGTGGGAGAATGTGGATAAAATGTTCGAGTACATCCGTAATCCTAAAACTGACGATGTAGTGGCCAATTCGCTTATCCGTTTGTTGGGAAATTATCCTGATGCATCGAAAGCGGATGTGCTGATTGATGCGCTGAACAATAAATCGGAACTGGTGCGCTCGTCGGCAGCATACGGTTTGGGAGGAATTCTTACCGATGAGGTGAAAGCTGCCCTGCTAAAAGCTTGTCAGGATGACATTCGTTTGGTGCGCATACAGGCTGCCAATGCTATTTTAACTTTCCCTCAGGATGAGTTTAACGCTGAGGAACAGGCAATAATTGCCGCTGCCGAAAAGGAATATGTAACATCAATGACGTCGCGGCAGGATAACTGGAGCAACCACTACAACCTTGGCTTGTATCATCAGAACAAAGGCGAGGCAACCGAGGCGCTGAATTCGTACGAAACAGCTGCCCGCTTGTATCCTCCGGCGGTATTGCCGCTAATCAACAGCAGCGTGCTGTATTCGTATATCGGCAATAACCAAAAAGCCGAGGAGAACCTGAAGAAAGTATTGGAATACGAGCCAAAGAACGAAGCGGCCAACCTGAACCTGGGACTGTTGCTGGCCGAGCAGGGGCGTATGGACGAAGCCGAAAAGGCCTTGCGAACAGCGCTGGAGGCGAATCCCGAAAACCAGCCGGTAGCTGCCAAAAACCTGGCTGTAATTGTAGCGCAGCGTGGCGACCTGGCCGGAGCCGTAAAATATGCCGAAATGGCATGGAAAGCGAGTCCCGAAAATCCTGATTACGGATATACGCTTGCATACTACCAAATGCAGAACGGACAAACATCGACTGCAAAAAAAACATTGGAAAAAGTGATCAGCACCTCGCCCGGATACCTTTCGGCAACAGGTTACCTGGCACAAATCTACCTGCAGGAAGGCAACAAAGATAAAGCACTACAACTGTACAAAAATGCCTTGAAAGTTGAAGGTATCTCGGAACAGGACCGGGCCGCCATCCAGCAATCAATAGCTATGTTGCAGCAAAGTATGTAGAGACGGGCAAGGCAAAAGGAAAAAGGAGAAAGGCAAAAGTAAAAAGGCAAAAGATAACAAGTTGAGCGTAGCGAATTGAAAATCGGCCAAAGCCAAATCCCGACCGAAGTGTCGGGAGCAATAGTGAAAAGTTGAGCGTAGCTGTCATCTCGAAACGCAGCGAGAGATCTGTAACATTAAAACAGATTGTAGAATGCTGATTAACGATTTTTGAATTACGAAGGAGTTGGCAAATGGCAAATGGCAATATCCAATATTCAATGACCAATGACCAATCGAAAACGGATCCGATCTGTATAAGTTGACAAGGCAAAAGGCAAAAGTAAAAAGGCAAAAGGTAACAAGTTGAGCGTAGCGAATTGAAAATCGGCCAAAGCCAAATCCCGACCGAAGCGTCGGGAGCAAAAGTGAAAAGTTGAGCGTAGCTGTCATCCCGAAGCGCAGCGAGAGATCTGTAACATTAAAGCAGATCGCAGAATGCTGATTAACGATTTTTGATTTACGAAGGAGTTGGCAAATGGCAAATGGCAATATCCAATATTCAATGACCAATGACCAATCGAAAACGGATCCGATCTGTATAAGTTGACAAGGAAAAAGGCAAAAGGAGAAAGGCAAAAGTAAAAAGGCAAAAGGTAACAAGTTGAGCGTAGCGAATTGAAAATCGGCCAAAGCCAAATCCCGACCGAAGCGTCGGGAGCAATAGTGAAAAGTTGAGCGTAGCTGTCATCTCGAAGCGCAGCGAGAGATCTGTAACATTAAAGCAGATCGCAGAATGCTGATTAACGATTTTTGATTTCAGAAGGAATCAGCAAATAGCAAAGGAAATAAGCCCCAAGGGGGCGAAATCACATAGCCCGGTGCGTGAGCGCCGGGGGGGATGTTATGATCGAAAATGGATCCGATCCGTATAAGTTGACGTAAATACGGATCGGATCCCTATCACAAGCATGAATTACGATTAACGATTTTTGATTTTTGCAAGCTGCAGTGTTCATTCGCAGATTCCAGCATCCAGTATCCAGCATCCAGCATCCAGTATCCAGTATGGGGTATCAAGCGTCTTTAAGGATGCCATCTTTATTTGTTTTATACATAGAAAGATGGCATCCTTTCTTTTTCCAATGACCAATGACCAGTGACCAGTGACTAATCCTTCAACCTCTCACTGCTTAATTTCTTCTCCGCCTCACGCCGTTTTTTACCCGCCCGCATACTGCGTCGCCAGGCTTTTAAGGCTTTTATCTGTTTTATTTCTTTATTGCACAAATCAATAAATCGTTCGGTGTTGGGTGTTGCCAGTTCAACAACAACACTTGCGTTAATGCGGCTCACCATGTTATAATAAATTTTGTCAATTGCTTTACGGGCATTGGCATTGCTTAGGGTACCGCGCAAAGCATATTCGGTGCTACGTTCGATCTCCATCTTCCGAAACGTGTCATTTTCATCGCGCAAGGCTTCAATCCAGTGAGTAATTCCCAGTTGTTGGCACAGGGGCAGGTGTTTTTCGTCCAGTAAATTACGGCACAAAAATTTTAACGACACATTTTTATCTGTGTATTCCGCCTGTTGGATATTTCCCGCTTTCAGTAAGGTATAATGCAATTGTTTTGCTGCCTCGCGTTCCGTTTCAAATGGGCTCGATAGGGTGTTTTTCAGCCGTCCGCGAATGGCGCTGTACGTTTTTCTCCGTTTTTGGTCGAGGGCCAGCAGCTCTTTTGTGCGTGCGCTGCCGTGATTTTTGCTTAGGGCACGGTCGAGTGCTTCCAGCGCCTCTAAAAACTTTGTATGCTCTGCTGTTATTTGCAGTTCCTCAGGCGAAAACCGGGCCGTTTGTTGTTGGATGAAACGCATAAAAGCCTGATGCTCGCTTTGCGACAGCCTGTGGAGTGGTATCGAATTAATTTTTTTCATCAGCATAGCTTTTGAGTGACCTTCTGTAATTGTCCGAAAGTGGTATCAGCGGCATTTCTGGCTATTCCAGTTGGGTATTTTTATAAATACGTATCAATTCTGCCTTATTAAAGGTACGTTATTATATAATTCGAGTCAATAGTGAGGTAGTAAAGGAGAAACATAAAGAATTACATTAGTTAAAATAAACTATGTTATAAAAACATAAATTATTTCAACTATGTAAATAGAATATGTAATAAAAACATAAATTATTTCAGAAATAGAAATAAACTATGTAAAGAAAACAAAATCTATTTCAGATTGTAAAATAATAAATGTTATTAATTATCTTAATCAGAAATAAGGAGCATATCATAAAATATGCTGTTTTATAAGTCACTGCGATTAAGCTGAAGCCCAATACCCGCTGAGGTTTGGGCGTGGTGTTGCTGTGTATTGGCAGCAATTGTGTTGAACTGGTGGATTGAAAGCCACGAAGTAGCTGTGGATAGATTTTATCTGTTAAATGGGTATAGGATCTTTGCACCAGAGCGGCTTTGCAGGAGAATATCCAATTTTTTAATGGGTAAAGTGAAAGCTAACAAATTGAAAGTATCATTCCAGATAGTTTTACTTTATGGACAGTTCCGGCTGGAGACAGTGGCTTCGACAAAGACTTGTTGGAAGCCGGGGGGTAAAGAAAATCGTTTTGTCATTTGCCGGAGCACATAACCACAATCCACCACCAAAATCTCCAATACACCATGCGTGTAGGTGTTTTCCTTTGTATCTTCGTCTTTTTAATAAAAGAAACAATTAAATCTGATAATCATGAGAAGGATATTTCTTATCGCAATCGTTTTATTCCTGTGTGGAAGTGTGTATGCGCAGGAGACGATAATCCCCATTTCAACCAGCAATAACCTGATGTTGCTGGAAACCTCGCCCGACGGCCGTTTAAATACCGTGTATTTTGGCGAGCCGCTGGCCAATGAGTCGGAGTATGCCGCAGTTTCGCGAGGCTACAATTTGCGCGATAACAACAGTGCAATAAACAATGCCACATACACCACCTCCGGAACCTGGAACCTGGTTGAGCCGGCCATTGAGGTGATTCAGAGCGACGGAAATACTTCGCTGGAGCTGAAATATGTGAGCCACACAGCCGAAACGACTTCGGATAATGCGGTGCTGACAACTATTGTTTTGGAAGATGCGCAATACGAGTTTCAGGTGAAGCTGTTTTACAAGGCGTGGGCCAACGAAAACGTGATTGAACAATGGACAGAGATTCAGCACAAGCAGAAAGATGCCGTAACGCTGAAAAAGTTTGCATCGGCGAACCTGTTTTTTACCGGCAATGAGTTTTACCTTACCAGCTTTGGTAACGAGTGGGCTAAAGAAATGCAGCGCAACGAGGAGAAACTGACGCGTGGCATAAAGTCGATCGACAGCAAACTGGGAACACGCGCTCATTTGCTGCAATCGCCCAATTTTATTCTTTCGTTTGATGGCAAAGCTGCCGAAAACAACGGAACTGTGGTGCTGGGGCAGCTGGCGTGGAGCTCGAACTTCCGATACGATTTTGAGGTAGATCCGCAGGGCAACGTTCGTTTTATTGCCGGTATCAATCCGTTTGCGTCGGAATATGAATTGCAGCCGGGCGAGGTGTTTAAAACACCGGGGTTGGTTTATGTGGTGTCGCACAACGGCACCGGCGAGGCCAGCCGAAATCTGCACAGCTGGGCACGCGATTACCGCGTTCTGGACGGCAACGGCGAACGCCTGACACTGCTGAACAACTGGGAAGCTACTTACTTCGATTTTGATGAAGATAAACTGACTGCCCTGTTTAAAGATGCCAAAGAACTGGGTGTTGATCTGTTTCTGCTCGACGATGGCTGGTTTGCCAACAAATACCCGCGCAACGGCGACAATGCCGGTTTGGGCGACTGGCAGGAAAACAAAAAGAAACTGCCACACGGAATTGGTTACCTGGTAGAAGAAGCCACAAAAGAGGGCATAAAATTCGGTATCTGGATTGAGCCCGAAATGGTAAATCCGAAAAGTGAATTGTACGAGAACCATATCGATTGGGTGATTCGTCAGCCCGAGCGCCCGGAGAAATATTTTCGTAACCAGCTGGTGTTGGACTTGTCGAACCCCGAAGTGCAGGACTTTGTTTTTGGTGTGGTAGACAAGCTACTGTCTGAAAATCCGGAGCTGGCATTTATTAAGTGGGATTGCAACTCGGTAATTTACAACGCGCATTCGGCTTATCTCGAAGAAGAAGGTATTCCGCAAACACATATTTACATCGAATACACCAAAGGCCTGTACAATGTGATGGAGCGCGTGCGCGAGAAATTCCCGAAAGTACCGATTATGATGTGCTCGGGCGGTGGCGGTCGTGGCGATTACGAGCTGTTTAAATACTTCACCGAGTTTTGGCCCAGCGACGATACCGATCCGCTGGAGCGCGTGTTTATGCAGTGGAATTATTCGTATTTCTTTCCGTCGATCGTTACCGATTGCCATGTTACCGACTGGAGCGATCTTTCGCTGAAATACCGCGTTGATGTGGCCAGCATGGGTAAACTGGGTTTCGATATTGTGGCCCACGAGCTCAGCGAAAACGACCTGGCATTTGCGAAACAGGCCGTGCAGAATTATCACTCGTTTAAAGATGTGGTGTGGCATGGCAACCAGTATCGTTTGGTTAGTCCGTACAAAAACGACTTTGCCTCGCTGATGTATGTAAACGACGAAAAGAGCAGGGCGGTGGTGTTTAACTACCTGTCGAATTTCAGGTATATGCAAACGGCTTCGGTGCTGCCGGTGAAGTTTGCCGGCCTCGATCCTGCTAAAAAATACACCATAAAAGAACTGAACGTTTACCCGGGACGCCGCTCACGGTTCGACACTGAAAAAGTCTATTCCGGCGATTTTCTGATGAAAGTGGGTATTAATCCGCACATAACCTTGTACAGCACAAGTGTTATTCTGGAAGTTAACGAAGTGGAGTAACAAGGCAAAAGTTGAGCGAAGCGAAATCCCGACCGAAGCGTCGGGAGCAAAAGGCAAAGGTTGAGCGAAGCTGTCATCTCGAAGCGGAGCGAGAGATCTGTTACATTAAAACAGATTGTAGAATGCTGATTAACGATTTTTGATTTCAGAAGGAATCAGCAAATAGCAATATACAATATCCAATATTCAATGACCAATCGAAAACGGATCCGATCCGTATAAGTTGACGTAAATACGGATCGGATCCCTATCACAAGCATGAATTACGAATTACGAATTTTGATTTCAGAAGGAATCAGCAAATAGCAAAGGCAATAAGCCCCAACGGGGCGAAATCACATAGCCCGGTGCGTGAGCGCCGGGGGTGTTATGATCGAAAATGGATCCGATCCGTATAAGTTGGCAAGGCAAAAGTTAAAAGTGAAAAGTTGAGCGAAGCTGTCATCTCGAAGCGGAGCGAGAGATCTGTTACATTAAAACAGATTGTAGAATGCTGATTAACGATTAACGATTTCAGAAGGAATCGGCAAATAGCAATATACAATATCCAATATTCAATGACCAATCGAAAACGGATCCGATCCGTATAAGTTGACGTAAATACGGATCGGATCCCTATCACAAGCATGAATTACGAATTACGAATTTTGATTTCAGAAGGAATCAGCAAATAGCAAAGGCAATAAGCCCCAACGGGGCGATATTACATAGCCCGGTGCGTGAGCGCCGGGTTTTTTAATACCCAATACTCAAAATATACCGTCGGCAATTGGTTTTATCGCCAGGACAAATTGGAAGTTCTTTTTTTGCAGCCGGGTTTTTTATACATTTGAACAAAAGCAAGGTAATGAAACAGCTGTTGATTTTTGTAGTAATAATTGTTGTTGCTTCGGCCTGTAAGCATCAGGAGAAAATTGAGCCGCTAAAAAAAGTAAACTGGGAAAACCGGAAGGCCGGTGCGTTTAATCCCGATTCGCTGCAAAGTGGCACCAGCTATCTGTCGGTGTATTCGCAAATTTATTCCGGTTCGCAGGAGCGCCTGGTTGACCTTACAGCAACCATAAGCATGCGCAACCCGAATGCAAGCGATACACTGTATATTTCCAGCATTGATTACTACAACACCAAAGGCGATCGCATTCGCTCGTATTTGTCGTATCCGGTTTTTATTTTGCCCATGGAAACGGTTGAGATTATTATCGAACACCGCGACAACGAAGGTGGAACGGGAGCCAATGTCATTTTTAACTGGAGTAAAGCAGCTGTTGCCAACGAGCCGGTTTTCGAGGCGGTAATGATTTCTACCTATGGGCAGATGGGGCTTTCGTTTGTTACGCACGGCACCCGGATATACTAATTACTTTCCGGGCGCTAAAAGTCATTGATCACTGGTCATTGGGTATTTGTAATGAGATCGTGAGCGCTGAGACTGTGAGCAATTGCCAAACTGACCAAATTGTTAAATTGTGGTTGCCGGATAGTGCGATTAAAAACGCTGTTCACTATACGGTGAACACCAAACTCCCGTCGGATTACATTTTCAGCTTACTACCGTCTCTTCCGTCTAAATCCCGGGTTTTGATTACCTCGCTTTTTGTTTCGGTTTTCAAAAAACTCTTGCCGTTTACGTTTCTTTTCTGCTTCAAACTCTTTCTTTTCGCTGGCGTTCATTGGTTTGTCTGTCTGCGGAAAAGGATTGTTATCGGCTACATCGATTTTTAGTTTTATCAACTTTTCAATGCTTTTCACATAGGCATTTTCTTCCGGTTCGCACAGCGAAATAGCCACACCTTCTTCGCCGGCCCGGCCACATCGGCCAATACGGTGCACATAGGTTTCGGGCTCGTTAGGTATGTCGTGGTTAATTACATACCGCAGTTTGTCAATATCAATACCCCTTGCCGCAATATCGGTGGCTACCAATACGCGTATTTCTCCTTTTTTAAACCGCAATAAAGCCTTTTGGCGTTGATTCTGACTCTTTTCGCCATGAATGGCGGCACTCTCAATTTTTTTATTTCGCAGGTTGCGTACAATCCGGTCGGCGCCATGTTTGGTTCTCGAAAACAGCAGTACCTGCTCCAGCTCTTCGTTTTTAAGAATGTGTAACAGTAAGTCCTTTTTATCGCTTTTGTTGGTGAAATAGATTTGCTGTTGTATGGTTTCGGCAGTTGAGGAAACCGGGTTCACCGCCACCTTTTTCGGATTCACCAGAATTTGTTGCGAAAGCTTCAGTATTTTCGTTGGCATAGTGGCCGAAAAGAACAACGATTGCCGCTGTTTGGGTAAAAGCTTCAGCAGTTTATTGATGTCGTGAATAAAACCCATGTCGAGCATCCGGTCGGCCTCGTCTAACACAAAGTACTTTACATCGCGCAGCGAAATATGCTTCTGACTGATTAAATCGAGCAGGCGGCCGGGTGTGGCAACCAGTATATCGACGCCCTTTTGCAGTTGGCGTACCTGCGGGTTTTGCGGCACCCCACCAAAAATAACCGTGTTTTGCAGGTTGCTGTATTTGCCGTATGCGTCAAAACTTTCACCAATTTGTATGGCCAGCTCGCGGGTAGGGGTAACCACCAGCGATTTTATCTGTCGTTTACCCTTTTCGTGGCGGGTAGTGTTTATTAAATGCTGAATGATAGGAATAGCAAAAGCGGCCGTTTTTCCGGTGCCGGTTTGGGCGCTACCCAAAACATCTTTTCGTTCTAATACCAGTGGAATTGCCTGCGCCTGAATGGAGGTTGGTTCCGAGTAGTTTTCATCCTTTAATGCCTTAAGTATGGCCGGATGCAATTTTAAATCTTCAAATTTCATTATTGTTTTCTATGGTAAACAAGGGCTCACAAAATAATAACCGTGGATAAAGAGCACATTGCTACCAAAACGCTTCCCCTCTGTTTTTGTTCTAAACCGCGGCAAAGATACTACAAATAATAACTTCGCATCGTTGATTTAATTTAACGGTTTTCGAGAGTTCTCTAAAGCCACACTCAAGATCGAAACTTTTCGTTTTTTTTCTTAAACTCGCCATCTTTTTTCGGGTATTTCCGTTTGAATGTCGTTCGGAAGAACCACTTGACTTCGATCGGCATACTTCGCCGGACGATTTCCATTCGGTCGATTAAATCCGGCGCTGTGCACCGGATTATTCACATTTGCCGCTTTTAGCGCCAATATCCCGAAGGGATAAGATATAAATAAAACAAAGGCGCAATCAATAAATTGTTCAAAGCACCGTTGTTTTATGCGCCTTTATAGCAGCTATTCGAATGAAATACAGCCAAAATAACTCACTTTCATTCCTGTTGATAATTCGCGGGAATCGTTTATGTTATTTGCTGTGGATTGAAGAATAATAAATACCACAGTGCTGAACTTTAAAAAAGTAATTCTGTTAAATTTGAAAAAAATCAGAATAGATGCTAATAGTAATTTCGCCGGCAAAATCACTGAACTATAAAACACTACCGGTAACTCTTTTTTAGATCAAAACGTTATTAAACATGAGAATAACAAGCCGTAAACAAATATTGGTGCTAATAGTTGCTTTTATAAGCTGCACTTTAACCGTTCAATCTCAGGAAAAACATCACAATTATTTTTTCGAAGATTTTGATTCTTCAATTTCACAACTATTTAAATATGGTTCTGCTGGGAAAAAAGCTGATTTTACCTGGAAAATTGGAATAGAATCCACCACAGAGCCCGGAACCAATATTCTATTGTTTAAAATTAACCCCGCTGAGGAAGCCGGGGCAGGAAAAGGACCTGAAATTATTTCAAACAATTTCACACATTTTGGTTCTTATGCCGCACGTTTAAAAGTTCCTGATGTACGAGATGTTCAGCCAAACGTGGGAGCTGTAGTAGGTTATTTTACTTATTTTTCGGATACTATAGCCGGACTAAGCGAAATAGACTTTGAATGGCTTATTGCCGATCCGGAAATTATTTATATTGGTACATGGACCGGATTTCAGGGAAGACTTAGAAGGATAGGACGAGTTATTAATATGGCTAGCGGAACTATTTATGAAACCAGTACCAGGGAAAACCATAACGGCATAAGCGCTCCTCTAACCGGAGCTCAATGTCAGCCTGAAACAATTCAAGCTATCGAAGGCTTTGATGCATCATCACAATTCCACACTTACGGATTTGATTGGTATTCCGATTCAATTAGGTGGTGGATGATTCATCCGGCGACTAACGATACGATTGTTTTATGGAATTATAAAGGTTCGCAAATGGGTATTCCTCAAAACAGTTCGTTATACCGGATGAATTTTTGGCATACCGATAACTGGCCAGTTGTAACCAATCCAACTTCAATTGAAAAACCAAAAAAACGATTTGAGCTTGAGGTTGACTGGATGTCTTATGATCCGTTGAAAAAACAATAAAAAAGTCCTTAACGGAATCGGATTCCTCGTCAGCTCTGATGCGAGGAAATAACTACCAGAGTGCTGAACTTTAAAAAGGAAAAGCTGTTAACTTTAAAAAATAAAATCAGAACATATGCTAATAGTAATATCGCCGGCAAAATCGCTGGATTATAAAACACCACCGGTAACTACAACCTACACCATGCCCGACATGCTCGACGAGGCGGAAAAGATACTTCCGAAACTGCGTAAAATGAAACCCAAACAACTCTCGGAGTTAATGGGGATTTCGGCCAACCTGGGGCAACTGAATTACGATCGTTTTCAAACCTGGCACCAGCCGTTTACACCCGAAAATGCCAAACAGGCAGTTCTGGCTTTTAGCGGCGATGTTTTCCAGGGACTGGAAGCACCCACAATGAGTGAAGAACAACTGCAGAAGTTGCAGTCGAAGTTGAGGATTTTATCCGGCCTTTACGGAGTTTTGCGACCGCTTGATTTAATGCAACCCTATCGTTTGGAAATGGGAACAAAAATCAAAATAGAACGTTCGGCCGATTTGTACGCTTTCTGGAAGAACAAAATTACGCCAAAAGTGCAGGAAGCCATTGATGAGTCGGGGAGTAAGGTTTTGATCAACCTGGCATCAAACGAATACTACAAAAGTATCGACACCAAAAAACTCGATGCCGAGATTATTACGCCACAATTTAAAGACATGAAAAACGGTCAGTACAAAATGATCTCGTTTTTTGCCAAAAAGGCACGTGGGCTAATGACACGTTTTATCGTTGAAAATGATATTGATAATGTAGACGATTTGCAGGCGTTTGATGCTGAAGGGTATGTTTATAATCCGCGTTTATCGAAGGTTGGGAATCCGGTATTTACTCGGGGGTAATTCAATATTGTCATTTCGACGAAGAATGAGGAGAAATCTGTTACTTCTCAACCACATTGGTACAGATTTCTCTCCGTCAGTTGATGGATCGAAATGACAACAATTCTTTGTGGAAATGACAACAAACAAAAATGCCATTTCTGTATCAAACAAAGATGGCATTTTCTATTCATCGATAATCCTTCATCCTTTAAAACGGAAGATCTCCGGCTGCATCATCTGCAGGTTCGGGTGGAATGTCGTTCATGCCAAATTCCGGAGGAGGCTCAGGTAAATTACCATCAGCACTCACTTTGTCAATTTTCCAGGCATTAATATTGTGGAACCAGCGACCATTGTATTCGCGCGATTCCAGGTTAAAAGATACATCAACTTCCTCTCCGGCAGACAATCCCTTTACCAAATCAACTTTATCGCCAAACAAGGTAAAACAAACCTTGCGTGGATACTGCTCGTCTGTTTCAATTACAAATTCTTGTTTGCTCCATTCTTTTCCTGCGCGGCTTACACCCGATTCAGGTTTTAAAATCTGCTCAACTTTTCCTTTTACGCTTAATGCCATTTCCTAATTTTTTATTTCAGGAACGAAGATAAAAAAAGAAACCCTTTGCCTAAAAACAGACAAAGGGTTTTTTTCAACAAGTTTTTGTCATTTCGAACGAAGAGAGAAATCTGCTGCGAGAAAGCTCAGTTGTTTGAGATTCCTCACTGGTTCCTCTTTCGGAATGATAAAACTTACTATTCTTTTACAATTTCCAGTAATTCAACTTCGAAAACTAAAGCTGCATTCGGACCAATGTCGGCACCGGCTCCACGAGGACCGTAAGCCAGGTTAGAAGGAATGAAAACTTTCCATTTCGATCCTACCGGCATTAATTGCAATGCTTCAGTCCAACCCGGAATTACCTGGTTAACACCAAATACTGCAGGCTCGCCACGATCAACCGAGCTGTCGAAAACAGTTCCGTCGATTAACGTTCCGTGGTAATGTACACGTACTTTATCAGTTGCTGTTGGTTTTTCGCCTGTTCCTTCAGTAAGTACTTCGTATTGTAAACCGCTTTCGGTAGTTGTTACACCTTCGCGTGCTTTGTTCTCTTCTAAAAATTTGTTGCCTTCTTCAAGGTTTGCCTGCGCTTCGCGATCGGCAGCCTGGCGGAAAAAGTTCTGTACAATTGCGTTTGCATCTTCTTCTGCAATTTCTAATTCTTCTCCTAACGATGCTAAACGGAAAGCTGCTGCCATTGCTTCAATGTTCATCTCTGAACTTCCGGGAGCTGTTTCCAATTGTTGCTTGTTATTGGCACCAACCAAAACGCCAATTGCATAACTCACTGAGTCGGCACTGGTTTCCAATTTTACCGATGCCGGGCCACCTTGCTGGCACGAAGTAGCAGCAACAATCAAGGCTACTACAAAAACATAAATAATGCTATTTTTCATATGATTAAAATTAATTGAGATTAAATGTTATTTGCTTTTCAAATACCGAACGTTTTCCGCATGTGTTTGTTTTTCGCCGAAAACCTGGAGTATTCTTTATTATTCTACAATTTCTAATAGTTCTACTTCAAAAATAAGAGTAGCGTTTGGTCCGATAACTCCGCCTGCTCCGTTTGGTCCGTAAGCCAGGTTTGCAGGAATATACAATTTCCATTTTGAGCCAACCGACATCAATTGCAGCGCTTCAACCCATCCGGGAATTACCCCGTTTACAGGGAATACAGCTGGTTGGTTGCGCTCTACCGAACTATCGAAAACAGTACCGTCGATCAATGTTCCGTGGTAGTGACATTTTACCTGGTTGGCGGCGGTTGGAATATCGCCTTCTCCTTCGGTTATTACTTCGTATTGTAATCCGCTGGGCAATTGAATCACTCCTTCGTTTTTAGCGTTATCGGCTAAAAAGGCATTGCCTTCTTCCATGTTTTTGTTGCCATCGGCAGCTTGCGACTCGGCCATAAACGACTCGAGAATCTGGTTGGCTTCTTCAGGTTTCATCCGTGGTGGAACACCTGAGAAAACATCCTGCAAAGCTGTAATAAAAGCGGTTGGATGAACGGTTTTAACTCCTGATTGGATGAGATTTGCAGAAATACTCATTCCTAATGCATAACTAAACTTTTGTAAATCGTCTTTTAATTCGAAATCTGCCATTTTATTTTTTTCTGAATTCAAGAGGGCGAAGATAAAGTAATTTTTTGGCAATAAGGCAATTGAAGTTTTTTAATTTGGTCGGGAAATTAAATCCAAAAAAAATAGTGTTTTAGGGTAATTATTAGCATCTTAACTTTACAAATGTAATGGTGCTATAATTACAGACAATATTAGTCTTATGCGATCGACCACATTATTTTACGAAAATCTGAGAGTAGCTTTCTCTTCGGTGAAAAGTAACCTCTTGCGTACCACACTAACGGTTATGATTATTGCCGTGGGAATAACAGCTTTGGTTGGGATTTTAACCGCTATCGATTCGATAAAAAATTCGATTACCAAAGAGTTTGCAGTAATGGGAGCCAATACTTTTTCCATTTCGAGTGGTGGTTTGCGTACCCAGGGAAATATTCGTTACCGCACAAAAAACTACTCGTACATTTCGTATTATCAGGCTAAAGAGTTTAAAGAGCTTTTCGATTTTCCGGCAACAACGTCTATTTCGGTTTCATCAACCGGGGCAGCCACTTTGAAATACCAGTCGGAAAAAACAAATCCAAACATTGCGGTTCGTGGGATTGACGAAAATTATCTGGGAACAGCGGGTTATGAAATTGGAACAGGCAGAAGTTTTAGTAATCACGACATTGAGGATGGCCGGAATGTGGTGCTTTTGGGAAGTGATTTGGCGAAACGTTTATTTAAAGGCGGTGAGAATCCTTTGCAAAAAGTGGTAAGTATTGGCAGTGGTAAATACAAAGTTGTTGGCGTTTTAAAAGCGAAAGGAAGCGGTTTTGGAATGAACAGCGATATGGTATGTTTTATTCCGTTCACAAATGCAAGAGCCTATTTCTCGCGTCCGAACATGAATTTTGATGTACAGGTAAAAGTCGATCGTCCGGAGTTGATGGACGCTGCAGTGGGGCAGGCCGAAGCGATATTTAGGGTGGTACGCAATTTAGATCCGCTTGATGATTCTGATTTTAGTATCGAAAAAAGTGATAACCTGGCCAACATGCTTCTGGAAAATATTAAGAATATTACACTGGTGGCAACCATAATAGGCTTGATTACATTATTTGGTGCGGCTATTGGTTTAATGAATATTATGCTGGTAACGGTAACCGAACGTACCCGCGAAATTGGCGTACGGAAAGCCATTGGAGCCAAAAATACAACCGTTAAACAACAGTTTTTGATGGAAGCTATACTGGTTGGGCAAATGGGCGGATTTGTTGGGATAATACTTGGCATATTGGCCGGTAATGGCGTTGCCCGACTGATTGATTCGCCTTTTTTTATTCCCTGGACCTGGATAATTCTGGGTGTTGTATTGTGTTTTATTGTAGGAGTTATCTCGGGTTACTACCCGGCACAAAAAGCTTCAAAGCTCGATCCGATCGAATCGTTGCGTTACGAGTAGGAAGAAAAGGCAAAAATAAGAAGGCAAAAGTAAAAAGTAAAAAGGCAAAAGTTGAGAGCAGTTATGCTGATCGAAATCCCGATCGCAGCGTCGGGAGAAAAAGGTGACTGTCATCTCGAAGCAACGCGAGAGATCTGTTACATTAAAGCAGATTGAAGAATTAAGATTAACGATTTAAGATTTCAGAAGGAGTGGGGAATATGCTAATTATAATCGGCAAAATCTCATGTTACCTATGTGCCTAATGTGGTTTATTAGAAATAAGACAAAAGGCAAAAGTAAAAAGTTTCTAACGATTGTCATCTCGAAGCAAAGCGAGAGATCTGTTACATTAAAGCAGATTGAAGAATGCTGATTAACGATTTAAGATTTCAGAAGGAGTGGGGAATATGTAAATTACAATCGGCAAAATCTCATGTTACCTATGTGCCTAATGTGGTTTATTAGAAATAAGACAAAAGGCAAAAGTAAAAAGTTTCTAACGATTGTCATCTCGAAGCAAAGCGAGAGATCTGTTACATTAAAGCAGATTGTTGAATGCTGATTAACGATTTTGATTTTAGAAGGAGTTGCAAGAAGCAAATTATAATCGGCGGCAAATCAATCTTTTTCAATCTCATTCAATCATATCAATCTATATCGCTCAGTATCAATCCATCAATCCCTTCAGTTTCTCAATCCTTCAGTCCTTCAAACTTCAATAACTAAAAAAGGGACATCCGTCGGTTGACGGACATCCCTTTCCATACAGTATATAATTGTAAAATTATTTTACTGAATCCATGTACTCGATCAATTCGCAAACTTTTGCTGAGTAACCCATTTCGTTGTCGTACCATGATACAACTTTTACGAAAGTGTCAGTTAAAGCAATACCTGCTTTTGCATCGAAAACAGAAGTTTGAGTTTCACCAACGAAGTCGTTAGAAACAACCTGGTCTTCAGTGTAACCTAAAATTCCTTTCAATTCGCCTTCTGAAGCTGCTTTCATTGCTGCACAAATTTCTGCGTACGAAGCACCTTTTGCAAGGTTTACAGTAAGGTCAACAACTGATACGTCAGGAGTTGGAACACGGAATGCCATACCTGTAAGTTTTCCGTTCAATTCAGGAATTACTTTTCCTACAGCTTTAGCAGCACCGGTTGATGAAGGGATGATGTTCTGACCTGCACCACGTCCACCGCGCCAGTCTTTCATAGAAGGACCGTCAACAGTTTTCTGAGTAGCAGTAGTAGCGTGAACAGTTGTCATCAAACCGTCAACAATACCAAAGTTGTCGTTCAATACTTTAGCAATAGGAGCCAAGCAGTTAGTAGTACAAGATGCGTTAGAAACAAAAGTCATATCGTTAGAGTATGATTTGTTGTTTACGCCCATAACGAACATTGGAGTATCGTCTTTTGATGGAGCAGACATTACAACTTTTTTAGCACCTGCGTCGATGTGCCCCTGAGCTGATTCTTTTGTTAAGAAAAGACCAGTTGATTCAACAACATACTCAGCACCAACAGCACCCCAGTTAATGTCAGCAGGATTTCTTTCAGCTGTAACACGAACAACGTTTCCGTTAACAACCAAAGCACCTTCTTTTACTTCAACAGTACCGTTGAAACGACCGTGAGTTGAATCATATTTCAACATGTAAGCCATATAGTCAACGTCGATAAGGTCGTTGATAGCAACTACTTGTACAGTTCCTTTGGCAACTGCCTGACGGAAAACAAAACGTCCGATTCTACCGAATCCGTTAATACCTATTTTAATCATAGTTGAGAAAGTTTAAATTATTTAAAAGAAATTTATTGTAATTATTTCGCTTTCAGGTTTTAACTGCCTGTTTTTTTATAGCCCCACAAAGTAAGTACAAATTATTTATTGAGTCAAGCGCTGTTTTTTTTTTCGTCCGAACCTTAATATTTACTTAAAGTGTTTTGAATGGAATTTGTTGCCATTTTCGCCCAATTTCATTGGAAAGTTGTGGATATGGCATTCTCACCGTTTTGCGAATTGATTAAGAGTGGGTTGTAAGTTTAATAAGGTAGTAGATGCTTGATTGATATAATTGGCAGATAAATAGATGTTGGCTAACTACCACATGTTTCCTGATTTTTTCCATTCCTGAAAAAAACTGAATATCGAACGGTACAATTTTACAGCTAGTGGGCAAATAAAACAGAGCACAGTGCTGTCAAGAATCGGAAGATGCTGTAATTCCGGTTTGCTGGAATTGTTGATAACTGTAGGCCGGGCATTTGCATGTTTTACATGCGCCAAGAAATAGCATAAGAATGAAAAACAGTGCTCCGGTGAAAAATACTTTCTTTAAATTCTTCATTTTTACAGGCGAAGTGCTTTTTTTTACAATGTAATGCATTGAGGAATAGTTGGTTTTTTTATATTTATGGTCGATTCTTTGCATGGCGAAAACTGGTCTCATTATAAATAAGCGAAATAATAGGTTCTTTAGTATATGAATTTAAAAAAAATTACGCTGTAGATAAAGTTAAATGCAGAAGTTGAACGGCATTTAAATCCAAAAGTTTACAGGATATTAACTCTTAAGTCCTGAATTTGGTTTTGTCGTGTTGAAAACATAGTACCGGAGAATGTCCTTATTGCAAGTTATATTTTGTACATTGACGGAGATTTAAGCACATTGCAAACATGTGCAGCGCCAATGAAGGCAAGCTCGAAAGCTGGAATAAAAAAAATTAGAGATATTAGAATCGACCAATCATTTAAGTTCAATTTAAAAGAAGTTCTATGAGAAAAATGTTTACAAGGGTTTTTAGTTTGGTGTTGCTTTTCTGCATGTTGGGCTTTGTTACGGAGCTAAAGGCTCAGTGCGATGTTTCTATTGCACCTGCTGCAGCTGCAGTAACAGACATCGTTTGTGGAGGTAGTAGCACCGGGGAAATTACAGTATTTTCTGCCGAAGGAGGTACTGGGGAATACACTTATACTTTACAAGTTTGGGCAGAAGGAACCTGGGCAGATGTTACTCCTTACATTGGAGTGGCTGACACGGTATATTCAGGTCTTCCATACGGAACTTATAAAGTTATAGTTGCTGACACAGAAGGCTGTGGAGCAGAAACAGCAAATATTGAGGTAGCTGGTGCTACACCAGATGACGAAGTGGTTATTAGTAACCATAATTTTGAAGATATGTCGTGTAATGGGGCCAGTGATGGTTTGATTGAAATCTGGGCTGCAGGAGGAAGCGGAGAATATGAATTCAGAATTAATAATAATAGCTGGAGAGACTTCCCTGATGGTTCCAGTTATAAAGATATTGTTGTTACCGAGCCGGGAGAATATGAAGTTCAGGTTCGCGATGCATTGGCTCCCGATTGTACAACCGAGAGTGTAACTTTCATTATTAGTGAGCCGGCCCCTGTAGTGGTAACAACCGCAGTTGAAAATGTTAATAGTGTATGTAATCCGGATGGAGCATTTACTGTAACGATTTCAGGAGGTCATTTGGGAGAATATCCGGTCGATTACAATGTTTACGTAAACGACGAGTTATGGAGTACAAGCATAAGCGGACCTTCTGTTACCTATTCTGATTTGCCCGCCGGTACTTATGATGTAAAAGTCTTTGAAAACTGGGGAGTGGACATTTCCTGCGAAGGAAGCGCAACGGTAGAGATAACTGATCCCGGAGCAATTACCGGTACGGTTGAAGTTACTAAAAACGTATTGTGTAATGGTGGTGCAAATGGCGAGATTACGATAAGTGAAGTTGCCGGAGGTAGCGCTCCGTACCATCTGTACTTAACAGGTTCTGCCACATCAGATATGGCTTATGATGAAGCTGGTGTAAACGCTTTTACAGGTCTGGTAGCAGGTACTTACAGTATTCGGATTGAAGATGCAGTTGGTTGCGACTCTGTTATTAATGATGTTGTGGTAGTAGAACCAACAGCATTAAGTTTAGCAACTACTCATATACAAGATATACTATGTATTGAAGATGGTAAATTTTCGGTTCAGGTATCAGGCGGTGCAGGTGATTATAAATACTTTGCAGCCTTATCTCAACTACCCGATTATATCACCGTGCCGGATGCAGGTAGCACGGAATGGCAGACAGACAGTATATTTGCAGTTACTGAACCCGGAACATATATTGTTTGGGCAATGGATGCCAACGAATGTATGATTGGAGGAGAAGAAGATGATCTTGGAAATCCGGTTGAGGCCTGGACAGTTCAGGTTGAAAAGCCCGAGATTGAAGTTGTTGTTGATGCAAGTGAATCAGGCAATCCGGCTTGTAACGGCGACTTAACCGGAAGTATCAGTGTAAACGCTGATGATGTTACCATTTATAAGGATGGAGTTGTTGTTGAAAATCCTGTTTATACAGTGACTATTAACGAAGAGGAAACAAATGCACTTGAAAACCTTGGAGCTGGTACATATTATATTGTTGTTACAACAGAAAATGGATGTGTTGGACACGATACGGTTACATTTACTGAGCCTCAGGTTTTAGAAGCCCTTCTCGATAAAGCCGAAGGTGAATTTACATGCCCGGGAGATAACATTGGTTATATTGAAACAACAGTTAGCGGTGGCACTGAAGGAACAGGTTTTATGTACCAGCTTTGGCAGAATACAACACTTAAAACTGATTATCAGGCATCGAATTCATTTTTGGTAGCCATTGACAATGATTATGTTGTTGTTGTGAAAGATGCCAATGGATGTACCGATACTTCTAATGTAATCACTATTGACCCTGTACCTCCAATTGAATTTGAACTTACCGATGTAACGTGTTTTGATGATACAATGGCTTCAGTTTTAGTTGAAGTGGCAGTTGAAGAGGGTAGAATGTATCAGGTGCTATGGCAAGAAATTGAAACAGAAGCTGGTGATTACACCGATACCTCAGCGTGGTTTAATGAGCCAATACTTTTAGACCAGAAGTTTGCCTTCAGTTCTGATGGTAATGATATTTCTTATCAATTTACGGTTATTGATGATAAAGGCTGTGAAGCCCTTAGCCAGACTGTGAAATTCGAAAATAATATCGCTGCTGCGCTTTCTTTAAATCTAACTCCGGGTGAAACAGGTGATTGTACAACCGAAGTTACTATTGCAGCCGAAGGTGGTGTTGCTCCTTATACTATTATGATTGACAGTGTGGTAACCACCGAAACAGCATTGTTATTAGGTGGTGGAACATACGAATTTACTGTAATCGATGCACACCAATGTGTATATACCGAAGAGCTTACAGTTGAGTATGGAATTTCTACCGACACAATTGTTGAAACCTATACCGGTGAGGCAATGCAATTTGTATATGATGAATTTATGCTCGATACCATGTTGTATGCCGGTGAGTATTCGTTTTATTACGATGTAGAAACAGCATGTACCGCAGAGTTGAATGTAACAGTAACCGAACGCGACAGGATGGTTCCTGTTCTTGACTCGGTAACTCCAAACGGAGTAACAATTGCAGACAATCACGCTGTTTACACCATTGTGTTCGAGGACGTAGTAACATTTAATGAAATGGTTGAAGGCTACTTAACAGTAACAGCAGTGGATTCAACAGAGGCTACTCTGGTAATCCCGATTACTGCTGATATGGTTAACGGTAACACTATCACTATCGATTATGACTACATGGAAATTGGAAGTCTTGAATTGAATACTACCTACACTGTAGCTGTTGATAGTGGCATTGTAATGGGAGACGGATTGGCCTGGGATGGAGTAACAGGAGACTGGTCGTTCACCACCGGTGACGATTGGGCAACAGATGTTGATGTTTTTGATTCAGAAGAATTAGACTTTAATATTTATCCGAACCCATTTAATGATTTCATTCGAATTGAAAATGTTGAAAAACTTGATCGTGTGATTATTTCTAACATCGCTGGTCAGCGTGTGCTTGATCTTGAATATCCGGGTTATGAAATACCTACGGGAAATCTTAACGCCGGTGTTTACATAATTACATTGACCGACGATGGCGAAATTGTTAAGTCAGTTCGATTAATTAAAAGATAATACCAAATTGATGGATAAAAAAGGGAGGCTTTTAGCTTCCCTTTTTTATTTTCAATACTTTTGTGATCTCGTAATTCAAAAAAACAGGCGATATGGAGTTATTAAATAAGCACGTTTCCATCAGGAAATTTTCAGAAAAAGTAATTGATTCTGATTTATTGAAAAGTATCATTTACTCGGGTACAAGAGCCTCTACAACAGGTAATATGCAGTTGTACAGTATAATTATAACCAGGGATGCTGAAAGGAAGGAAAAGCTGCTGCCATTACATTTTAACCAGCCTGTTGCCAAAAATGCGCCAATACTCCTCACTTTTGTGGCCGATTTTAATCGCTTTTCGAAATGGTGCCTTTATAACGAAGCACAGCCGGGATACAACAATTTAATCTCTTTTACCAATGCGGTAATCGATACTTCGCTGGCCGCACAAAATGTGTGTATAGCTGCCGAAAATAATGGTCTGGGAATTTGTTACCTGGGAACAACGGCCTATAATGCAAAAGAGCATATTGAAATACTTGGTTTACCAAAACTTACATTTCCGGTAACAACTGTTGCTATCGGTTACCCTGAAGAGACTCCGGGATTGACAGATCGGATTCCTGTAGAAGGGATTATGCACGATGAACTGTATCAGGACTATGATCGGGATAGGATCAACGAATTATATGCTTTTAAAGAAAGTCTGGAGTCGTCAAAAGTTTTTGTAGCCGAAAACGGAAAGCAAACATTAGCGCAAGTGTTCACTGATGTGCGATACAAAAAAGCGGATAATGAATTCTTTTCAGCAAAGATGTTGGAGACAATAAAAGCCCAGGGGTTTTGGGCTGATTAATCGGCAGTAAACTTGTTGATATAGGCAAAGAAGTCCTGCCGGTAACTGTTGCCAATAGGAAGTTTCTCGCCGTTAATAGAAACCAGGTTGCCTTCAAGCGTTTCAATTTTATCTACCGAAACAATAAATGATTTATGTGTACGATAAAATTGGTCTTGTGGCAGCAGTGCATGAATTTTCTTCATCGACAGGTTGGTAACAAACTTGTTATCGCTTAGGTGTATTTTAATGTAGTCGCCTAAACCTTCGATGTAAAGTATATCCGTGAATTTTATTTTTACCGATTTTTTGTTCGATTTAATAAACAGAAAGTCCGATACTTTCTCATTTTTAGATGAATTTTCGGCTTTGTTTTTCAGCCAATACATCTCCTCGGCTTTTACAAAAGCTTTATAAAAACGCTCAAAAGAGAAAGGCTTTTTTAAATAATCCAACGCATTAAGTTCGTAGCCTTCAAGGGCATATTCCGAATAGGCTGTTGTAAAAATTACCAATACGTTTTTATTCAGATTTTTAAGAAATGAAATGCCCGAAAGTTTTGGCATATTAATGTCGAGGAAAAGAAGATCAACCTCATTTTTAAGTAAAAACTCCTGTGCACAAATGGCATCGTTGCATGCCCCAACAATGTCGAGCGAAGGAATTTTTAGCGCATATTGTTTGATCACGTTCTGGGCCAGGGGCTCGTCGTCGATTATTAGTGCTTTAATTGCCATGGTCTTTAAGTTTTAGTCTTAAATGAACAGAATAAGTCGATTCTTCTTGTTTTATATCGAGCTGATAGTCGTTGGCGTGGTACAGGTGTTTTAGGCGTTGTTTAACGTTTGCAATTCCAATGCCGGAATTTTTTGAGTCAAAATTCTCCGGCTCCGCAAAATTGTTTTCAAGATTAAAATTTAGCCAGTCGTCGTTTATGCTGAACGAAATGTTTATATAATCATTTTCGGTGCCGGGCAGACCGTGTTTAAAGGCATTATCAATAAAAGGTTCGAATAGCAATGGAGCAATGTACGATGAGCTTGTAATTTGTGGTTTTTCGTAATTGATTAGGGTATTTTCGGTTACTCTTATTCGCTGAAGTGCAATAAAATTATCGACAAACTCTATTTCTTTCCTTAAACTTATAAAGTTATCCTTCGATTCGTAAATAATGTGGCGCATGAGGTCGGACAGGCGCAAAATTAAGTCCGGAACCTTTTCGGAGTTTATAAGCGATAAAGAGTAAATGTTATTAAGCGAATTGAAAAGAAAGTGCGGATTTAGCTGTCCCTTCAGCGATTTTAGTTCGGCTTCGAGTTTTCCTTTTTCCGTTTTGGCCAGTTTGTAGTTCAAATCCTGTAGCGATAACCAATCTTTAAACAGCTTTAAAAATGTGGTTATCCCGATATAAAAAAGCGTGGCAAAGAAAAAGGCCGAATGGGTTTCGGTGCTTAACGATTGCAGTTGCTCCGATACTTCGAGGAATTGCCGTAATGGAAAAACAATGAGGAACTGAACCAGTAAACTGCTGAACGAAAGCAGAACCACCAGCCAGAAAATATAATAAATGTATTGTTTCCGAATAAGGAACCGCGGGATAAGAATATTCAGGTTAAGGTAAACGGCCACCGAAAAACCGGCGTTTATAACTACTGATTTTGCAATGGAGGTTAAATTAAACTCGCGGCTGTAAATGAAAAACAGAAAACACAAAAAAACAACGCTGGTCATCCAAAACAGGATGTGCCCAAAAATTTTGTTACGTTTATTTAGCAGGTGTTTTCGCATTTAAATTCTGTCGCGCTTTAAAAATATCTTTTTTAAATAATAAAGCACCGGGTTTTTATATTTCAGGTTTTTCCATGGGCGGCTTGAGTGAGGTAAGTGCAAAACTCTTACCCCTTTTGCCAGGTAGTTTGTAAAACCAATTTTTTTCGACTGGCGGCTAATAAATACGTCAAACCAATCCTTGTCTTGTGCTAATTCTTTAAAATCAAATTTTTTAAGAAAAGGAACCGAAATAAGTGTACAGCAAAAACTTAAGCTGTGCGAAGTGTCAACAACAGCATCGCTTTTTGTTTTCTCGAAATTATACGGAAAATTATAGTCCCCGTTTACATCAACAGTTATGGCGCCAACCAAACCCGGGTTTTGCTCCGTTTTCATTATATCGAGTAAGGCCTGAATGGTATCCTTTTTAACCACAACGTCCGATTCAATAATAATTAAAGGAACTTGTGCATCAAGTGCAAGTTGTTGTGCTTTCTGTAAAACAATTTTGTAATTAGGCGACGGTGTATCGGTAATATCTTCAAGGTGAATTACTGAAAATCCAAGCTCTTTAGCTGCCGAATCAAGATACTGTTTTGTTTCGGGTTGACTAAAATCGTTAAATACATAATACGAAAAATCGCCACCGGCTTCCATTATTGCTTTAATTGTTCGTTGAGTGGTGTGCAACGAATCTTTAACCGGAGTAATTACTATTGCTTCTGACATTGTTTTTGAAATTGAACTGCAAAGTTAATTAAATTATTGTCCTTTATGTAACAGAACATTGCTTTTGAAAAGCAGCAGTAATACGAAAGTGTTTCACCACGCTCAATATTATTTAAACTTATGTATCAAAAATTCTATACCCGTTGTATCTCAACGGCACCAAGCGGTAAAAAATGTTTTAAAATCTATGGTAGAATCGGCTACTTAATTACCTTTGCTTAAGGTTAACAAGAAAAGAAATGCTGTATGAGTAATGCTGTTCAGACTGAAAAAGAGTTCTCGATCGATATGATTCCTGAACCGGAGAACCTGGAGGAGATCGTGTATTCCTTAATGGTTAATCCCAACTTATCAACCATTAACTATTTTAATGATTTTAGCGATCAGGGTATTTCGCCCGAGTCGATTGGTGAAAGCGAAACCGACGAAATTGGTATTTTTGAGTTGGATGGTAATGGAACCCGAATGGCTATGAGCACGCACGCTTTTCATCACCATCTGGAAAGCGATCCTCAGAAAGCAACAGAAATTTTAATCTCGCGGGCAACTCGTAAAATGTTGTGTTATGGCGCTCAGCCTTTTGCTGTAAGTGCCTTTTTGTATCACATCGATTTTGCCGATCCGAATGGTCAGTTTATAGCGTCAGGTGCCAAAAAGGGCCTGGAAAACGCTGCCGCAAAGTTTGGTCTTAAAATTTCCGACCGGAAAATTCGCTTCGATCATTTCTCAGAACACGGTCCGGTGCCGCCAACTATTATTATCAGTATTATGGCTCAGGTGCCCGAAGGCAATAATTTAATAACCCATAGCTTTAAAAGTAAGGGAAACCACATATTTGTTATCGGTAGGTCGCTTGATGACATTAGCTCATCGGAATATCTTGAATTTTACCACGGTGTTTCTGAGTCGCCTCTGCCGGCATTCAATATCGAGAATGAAATTGCCGTTCAGAAAGCAATAAAAACCTTAATGGATAAAAAGTTAATAGAAAGCGCCAGCCCGGTTGGTAAAGGCGGACTTTTCTTTACCTTGTTGCGTGCTGCCATCCCAAACGAATTGGGCTTTGATATCACAACAGATGCAGAAACCAGAAACGATGCATTTCTTTTTGGCGAGTCGATGGGGCGTTTAATTGTTGGTGTTAATCCCGACAAAGAGGACGAGTTCGTTGATGCCATGTCGGAAATAAACGTGCCTTTCTTTACGCTGGGGCATGTTACCAAAGGAGAGATAAGAATCGACGATCAGTCGCTGGGTTACATCGATAAAATGACAGTTGGATCTTAATGGCAGCTCTTCCTTATAAACAATCAAAACAATCCAAGAAAGGTCAGGTAGAGGAGATGTTTGATAATATCTCTCACCGTTATGATTTCCTGAACCACGTATTATCATTGAATATTGATAAAATATGGCGCAGAAAAACCATTAAAAAACTGAGACCTTATCAGCCCGCATCGATTCTGGATATTGCAACAGGTACCGGCGATTTTGCTGTTGCTGCGTTAAAATTGGGCAATGTAAAAGTTACCGGTATCGACATTTCGGAAGGAATGCTGAATGTTGGACGGGAAAAAATAAAGGCAAAAAAGCTGGAAGACAAAATCCGGTTTCAAAAAGCCGATTCCGAAAACCTGCCGTTCGACGATGGAGCTTTTGATGCCGCCATTGTGGGGTTTGGCGTTCGTAATTTCGAGAACCTTGAAAAAGGCCTTTCCGAAATAAAACGTGTGTTAAAACCCGGAGGCGTATTTTTTGTTCTCGAATTCTCGAAACCTGTGAGTTTCCCTTTCAGGCAGATTTACATGTTCTATTTCATGCGCATTTTGCCCTTCATTGGCCGGATGGTATCGAAAGACAGCAGGGCATATACCTATTTGCCCGAATCGGTAAATGAATTCCCCGATGGCGAAAGATTTTTATCTATTTTAGCCGATGTTGGTTTTGTTCAGAATGAATGTTATCGACAAACTTTTGGGATCGCATCAATTTATAAGGCGCATAAACCCAACAATTAAAACAGGGCGAACAATAAATTATTTGTTTTTTTGTTTTTCATAAAAGCAATAGTAACAAGGTGAAAAAAGTTTTAATCTCAATCATATTCCTTATTGCAGGTTGTAGTGTTTTTGCCCAAAAGCAAAAAATTAACTACCTGACAACTTTTGATGATAAGCTTTTTCATTTTGGTTTTACCATTGGGATGAACACACTCGATTTTAATGTGGTGAATTACAATCCTATCGGGGAAAATGAGGATTTGGTGCTCTATCCGGGAGATGGAATAGTTTGGGACAGTAGAATCCGTTCGGATGTGGCAACCTTAGTTCCCGGCTTTACCGTTGGTATTGTATCAAGCCTGAGGCTTTCAAAAGATTTTAACCTGCGTTTTCTGCCGGGCTTATCGTTTGGCGAGCGGCAGTTAACATTTAATGTGCCGGTAAAAGATATTAATTCCTACGAAGAAGATCTTTCTTTCTACGCCATTCGTTCCACCTTTCTCGATTTTCCTTTGCTGTTAAAATACAAGGCCCGGCGCATTAACAACGACCGGCCTTATGTGATTTTTGGAGGAGCGTATCGGCACGATATTTCGCGAACTGCACAGGAAGACTTGATTAAGCTGAAGAACGGTGGTTTTTATGCTGAGGTTGGTGGTGGCTGGGACCACTATTTTGCGTTTTTCAGGTTTTCGGTGGAAGCCAAATTTAGTTTGGGATTGAACGATCAATTGGGCGATCTTCCGGCACCAACACAGCGTTTATATTATGCCCAGTCGATAAAAAATCTGCGATCGAAGATTTTCACCTTATCCTTTCATTTTGAATAAGCCCGTTTAAATTCGGAGCAAAGTATTGCAGTAGCAACCGAAACATTCAACGATTCCGCTTTTATTTCATTTTCTGAGAAATTGGGAATACTCAATTTGTTCGTTATTTGTTTTTCAACGGCAGGTCTTATTCCCTTTCCTTCGTTGCCCATAACAAGAATGGCTTGTTGTGGCAGTTGCGTTTGGTAAATATTGTCGCCATTCATAAATGCACCAAACACTGGTGCTTCTGCTTTTTCCGCTAATCCGGCCAGAGCTTCAAAATCGCACTCGTGCAGTTGAATGCGGTGGAAAGATCCCATACTTGCCTGAATTACTTTCGGGTTGTACAAATCAACCGAATCGGGCGAACAAAAAACATGTTGAATGCCGTACCAATCGCAAATTCGAACAATGGTGCCCATGTTACCGGGGTCTTGAATTCCATCGAGAAAAATGGAAAGGCCTTCGGGCAGGGAATCCGGGAATTTCGATTTTTCAGGAATTTCACAAACAGCCAAACCGTTTTGCGGATGTTGCAACAGGCTTGCCTTTTTCAGTTCTTTCGCATCGGTTTCAATAATCCGTTCGGCATCTGTTTGCGCAATTGGGAACCGGTTTAAGAATTGATCGGTAACGATTAATAGCTTAATTTTCAAATCTGAATCCAGCGCTTCTTTTACCATTTTATCGCCTTCAATAAGAAAGCAGTTTTCTTTTGTACGGTATTTTTTTAGCGCCAGCGAATTAACAAGTTTTGTTGTACTTTTACCAATCATATATTTTTGAACTAAATTCATATAATATTTGAGGTAAAGTTACTGTTTCTAAAAAAACACTTGGTTATTTTTGATCAATAAAAGTTGTAAGATTTGGCAGAGAAGTATTACAGGCAAAAAATTGGAAGCTACAAGTGGATATTTGTTTTATCGGCAATGCTGCTTGCATCGTGTTCGCAAACTCGTTTTGTTCCCGAGCAAGAGTATTTGTTACAAAAAGTTGAGCTCGAAATCGATAACCAGGAGGTAAGCAGGGAAGAAGCAAAATCTGTTTTACGGCAAAAAGAAAATTACAAAATACTGGGGTTTATTAAATTCTATTTGTTGCTGTATAATATGTCGTCGAAAAAAAAGACCGACGACTGGCTAAAACGAATTGGAGAGGCACCGCAGCTGTACGATAAGGCAATGGTCGACCGATCGGCTGAACAACTGGAAAGCTACATGGGGCAACGTGGCTATTATCAGGCAAAAGTTAACCAGGAGGTTCAGCTGAATGAAAAGAAGCGAAAGGCAAAGCTGAAATTCGCTGTAGCGGCTGGCGATCAGTATAGAATACGACGGGTAAATTACCACTTCGAAACAGCGGAGTTACAAAAGATATTTTATAATGATTCGGCAAAATACCAAATGAGTCCCGGCACCGCATTCGATATTTACGAATTGGAAAAACAACAGAAACGAATTGTTAGTTTATACCAAAACAACGGGTATTATTATTTTTCGAACAACCAGGTACGTTATCTTGCCGATTCAACATTGTACAACAAACAGGTAATTCTCGATCTTTTTATTGGCGAACCCCGATCGAGCCAGGTCGACAGCACAAAGTTGTTAAAACCGTATTACCTGAATAAGTTTTACTATTCGGTGATGCCCGGAAATACACCGGTTACATCAAACCGTAAACAAGATTATAATTTCTCCGACACGCTGATTTGGGATAACTCAGTACTTTATGCCAGCGAACAGGTTGCGTATCCGCCGGGGCTGTTTATCCGAACCAACCAAATGCAACGTGGTGATTTGTATAATATTGCAGAGGTTGAAAATACCTTTAATGCGCTGAACCGATTGCGTCAGTTTCGGTTTGTAGATATTCAGTTTGAAGAAACTTACCCGGAACAAGATACCAATTTGCTCGACTGTAATATTCGGTTGGCACCGCTGAATAAACAATCAACATCGTTTGATATTGAAGGAACCAACACCTCGGGCAATTTGGGTGTGGCCGGAAATATTTATTACCAGCACCGAAACCTGTTTAAAGGTGCCGAGGTATTTCAGGTGCGGTTAAAAGGTGCCACCGAACGCCTTCACCGGTCGGTAGGCGATGGAACATCGGAAGCATTTAACACGCGCGAATTTGGTGTTGAAACAAGCTTAATGGTACCTAAACTTTTGGGGCCGGGTAAATACATAAAAAGTTTTGGAAAGTATTTGCCGAAAACCGTTTTTAACGCAGGGTATAACTACCAGCGCAGGCCTGAGTACACCCGAAACATAACCAACTTTAAGATTGGTTACGACTGGAAAACATCGCAAAACTACCAGCATCTCTGGAACTTTCTCGATGTGAACGTAGTGCGTTTGTATGAGTTCGATCCTAAGTTTGTTAACTCCATTCAGGATTTATACATTAAAAGTAGTTTTACCGACCACCTTATATTTGCTATGAACTACTCGTTGATTTTTAATAACCAACGGCTTTCATCAAATAAAAATTATACTTACGTCAGGCTGAACTTTGAGTCGTCGGGCAACCTGCTTTGGGCAATATCGGAACTGGCAGAGCGCGATCTGACCTTTGAGCAAGACTCTGCTACCCAGGAGACTACTGAATATTACAAAATGTTTAATATTCGTTTTGCCCAATACATTAAAGCCGACCTGGAGCTGAGAAAAGCATTCCAGCTTGACCGGTATAATTATGTTGTGGGGCGCTTGTTCGGCGGAGTTGGGCTGCCTTACGGAAACTCCCCTTTTTTGCCTTTCGAAAAACAATATTTTTCGGGTGGTGCAAACGGCATCCGGGCGTGGCAGGTTCGATCGCTGGGGCCGGGGAGCTACACGCCGGAAGATGAGAATGCCTACCCCAATCAATCGTCGGATATTAAACTGGAGGCCAATATCGAATACCGTTTTCGTTTGTTAGGTTCGCTCGAAGGGGCATTGTTTGTAGATGCCGGAAACATTTGGGCCATTAACAGTAATGATAACCGCGAGGGGGCCGTATTTAAAGTGGATAAGTTTTACAAGCAATTTGCAGTGGGCACCGGAACCGGTTTTCGCTTCGATTTATCGTATTTTATTCTCCGTACCGATATTGGGATGAAACTTCGCGATCCCGCTGCAGCAAAGGGAGAACGATGGATTATTGGTAACCGGGGCTATAAAGGCAGCGACTTCACTTTTTCGTTTGCCATTGGGTATCCGTTTTAAGCTGCTTAACCTGGGCTCGATTCTTAAATCACATTTCAATATCGTTTTTTTTTACTTGGCCAACAGTTACAGCAGGTCCTTTTTCTTCATTAAATCCTGATCTGTAAAAAAAGAAATAGTGACCAAATGGTATAAAATATGCATCCTGCGTTGCAAAAACATCGTCCTGCACATGTAGGACGAGACAAGTGTAGTGTGGGGCGAGGTTTTGCCGGCGTAGGACGCATACTTTTCAGTGTAGGAAGCACTTTTACCGGTGTAGGACGCATGCTTTCCGTTGTAGGAGCGCTTTTCTCCGGTGTAGGGCGGCTGTTTTTTGTAGAAGGATGACCTATGGGAACCGAATTTTAATTCTTGATGGTGAATCACTGGCCAAACACGAATGTTTTTGATAAGGTTTGTTTGTTAAAAATTATTTTTTTGCATTTTTGGGGCTCAATCTGTTAAAGAATGTAAGTTTAAAGCTTCAAAAATCATTAAAACGTTTTTATTATGTCGGGTATTCCTTCAGGATCGCGTGATTCATTTACTTCAAAATTTGGAATAATTGCAGCAGCAGCCGGTTCGGCTGTTGGTTTAGGAAATATATGGCGGTTTCCGTTGGTAACTACTCAAAATGGAGGTGGAGCATTTTTGTTGCTTTATATTGGCTTTATTCTTCTTATTGGTATCCCGGTTATGCTTTCCGAATTTACGATAGGACGACGAGCTCAGCTTAATGCATTTGGCTCGTTTAAAAAACTTGCCCCCGGAACGCCCTGGTATTTGGTTGGCTCGCTGGGTATTGTTACGGCTTTTGCAATTTTGGCGTTTTACAGCACGGTTGCCGGATGGACACTTGAATACCTGGTTCAGAGCATTTCCGGTAAATTGTTGCATACTCAGGATATGGAAAAGAATTTTGCCGATTTCAGTACCCATCCTTATCGGCCGCTGGTTTGGCAATTGGTTTTTATGCTGCTAACGGCAGTTGTGGTTTATGCCGGAATTCAGAAAGGAATTGAAAAGTACACAAAAATATTAATGCCCATATTACTTGTTCTAATCATATTTGTGGCAATCCGGGCAGTATCGCTGCCAGGTGCAGGCGAAGGGGTAAAATACCTTTTTGTTCCCGACTGGGGTGCAGTAAACTTTAAAACAGTACTGATGGCACTGGGGCAGGCCGCCTTCTCATTAAGTATTGGCATGGGTACGCTTATCACATATGGTTCTTACATACAAAAAGATAATAACCTGCTGAAAACTTCGGCACAGGTTGCTTTAGCCGATACCAGCATCGCAATCCTGTCGAGTTTAATGGTAATACCTGCCATTTTTGCCTTCTCTGTTGGGTATATTGATCAAATGTCGCCCGGGCCGGGATTGGTTTTCGAAGTATTGCCTAATGTTTTTAAGTCGATGTCTGGCGGAATTATATTTGCCATTATTTTCTTTTTTCTGTTGGCAGTTGCAGCATTAACATCAACTATTTCAGTGCTCGAAGTGGTTGTGGCTTATTTAAAAGAAGAACTGAATTTCTCACGTGGTAAAGCCACGCTAATTGGCTCGGTCTCTATTAGTGTTTTAGGTGTTTTTGCAACAATGTCTTTTGGTCCTCTCGCTGAATTTCAAATTTTTGGACAAACAATTTTCGGACTATTGAACTATGCCTCGGCCAATATAATGCTAACATTTGGGGCGCTACTGATTGTTATATTTGTTGGATGGCGAATGAGAAAAATTGCCTTTATGGAGGAGGTTAGCAACAACGGGGAATTGGTTTCGATTATGTTTAAAATCGTCTTCTTTATTATCCGTTACATTGCACCTGTAGCCATTGGTATTATTGCTGTGGCTGCGTTATTTATTAAGGGGATTACGGGGTAGTTAAACAAAAAGAAATACAGAAAGGTTTAACCTTGTTGCATACGGCATTGATTTAATGAACCTAAAAATGTAAATTAGCCTATTCATTAAATATCCCGGATGCGATGAGAAAAGCCTGGCTCAACATAAAAAATGGATTTCTTTCCTATTCCAGGGGCGACCGCGTTGGTATTATTACCTTATCAGTTTTGATTTTAATATTATTGGGGGCAAATGCTTACGTGAAAAGAATAACGCCTAAAGCTTATTACACCCCCGAGCAATTTGAAGAAATACAGGCAAAATGGGATGCAACGAGGCAGACCAATAAAAACAGCGGGTTATTAAGTCTGTTCAGTTTTAATCCGAATACCATCGACGAAAGTGCGCTCGATTCGTTGGATTTGCCTAAACGCATTAAGCGTAATATAATTAAGTACCGCGCAGCAGGCGGAAGTTTTAAATCGAACGACGATTTAAGAAAACTCTACGGAATGAGTGATTCTCTGTTTCAGCATATTGCTCCATTTATTGTTATACCCAAAGCCGCTGTAAAACCGCAAACAAAAAATATCTCCAGGTTAACGTTGGAAACACCTTCAGGTTTTTTTGATCCGAATACGGCAAGCGAAGAGGAATTGGAACACTTTGGGTTTAGTTCGTACCAGTCGAATAACATTGTGTCGTACCGAAATAGCGGCGGAACTTACCGGCAGCCCGAAGACCTGCTGAAGATTTATGGTCTTGATTCGGCCACTTATAAACGCATTTATCCTTACCTTAAAATTGATGTTCGCGCAGAGGCGGAAAAGGAAGTGCCGGAAGAACTGTTTACCGTTGAATTAAACAGTGCAGATACTACGGATCTGATTCAATTAAAAGGAATCGGTTCTGTTTATGCATCCCGTATTATAAAATATCGCGATTTACTTGGTGGCTTTTGTAATGTAAATCAGTTAATGGAGGTTTATGGCTTTTCGGAAGAACTGTTTGCCACAGTAAAACCTGCTGTTACTGTTGATACCACTGCCATAAAGCCAATTCGGATAAACTACGCTGAATTTTCAGAATTGATAAGACACCCCTATTTTGAGAAGTCGAACGTAAACGCAATACTAAATGAAAAGGATAAAAACGGACCCATAAAAAAGTTGGCCGACCTGGAGGCTCTTGAATTTGTTGACGCTGAGTTTATTGATAAAATAAGGCCTTATGTTACCTGTCGTTAAAAAAGTGAAAACTAATTTTCTCGATAGGAAATATTATTTTTTTGCTTTAAATTTGAAATACTATGAAATATTTCTAAATTTGCGCCTCAATTTAAAAAAATGTAAATCCGAAAGATATGATTATTATTCCGGTTAAAGAAGGCGAAAATATTGAAAGAGCTTTGAAAAGGTTCAAGAGAAAATTCGAGAAAACTGGCGTTATTAAAGAGTTACGTGATCGTCAGAAGTTCACCAAGCCTTCTGTAAGAAGAAGGGAAGAATTGAAAAAGGCAGCATACGTACAAGGTTTGCAGCAACAGGAGGACTAAAGTTTTCTTTGGTGGTTCCTGAATTATTAGTTTAGATGGCCAATGAGTTATCAGGAATCGTTTATCAATTTTTTGAAGTATGAGAAGAGATATTCTCCTCATACGGTGAAAGCATATGAAAAAGACCTCGATCGCTTTGTGGAATTCTGCACAAAAATGATCGGGGATTTTGTTGTTAAAGATGTTGATCTCAAACTACTGCGTTCTTGGGTAGTAGACTTAATGGAGCGCGATTATAATCCGAGTTCGGTAAGCAGAATGATGACGGCGGTAAAGTCGTTCTATAACTTTTTGCTTCGCGAGCAGGTTGTTGATATTAATCCGGCGATAAATGTTCCGCTTCCGAAAATAAGGAAGAAACTACCACATTTCGTTGAAGAGAATAGTCTGAACCATCTGTTGGATGATGATCTTTTTGATAATGGATTCAGAGGAAGGAGAGATAAACTGATCATTTCGTTATTTTACGGAACCGGTATTCGTTTGGCAGAATTAATTAACCTGAAAGAACGGGATTTTAACACTGCCGAATACCTTATAAAGGTGCTGGGGAAGCGGAATAAGGAAAGGATTATTCCATATCCGAGAGAAATTAACCAATTGTTTAACGATTACGTAGCTATAAGAAATGATGAAATCGTAAACAATAGTGGCTATTTATTTGTAACGGAAAATGGAAAGCAGATTTACGAGAAATTGGTTTACCGCGTTGTAAAGAGTAATTTAGCCAGGGTAACATCTCTTGAAAAGAAAAGTCCGCATGTTTTGAGGCATACGTACGCAACACATTTGTTGAATAATGGTGCCGATCTTAATGCAGTAAAAGAATTGCTGGGGCATGCAAATTTGGCAGCAACTCAGGTGTATACACATACCACATTCGAGAAGCTGCAACAGAGTTATAAACAAGCCCACCCCCGTGGTGGTAAAAACGATTAATTATGGAAGTAAAAATTAATTCAGTGCATTTTAACGCCGACCAGAAGTTGGTGGAATTCGTAAACAAAAAAGTAAATAAACTGGATACTTTTTTTGATGGTATATTAAAGGCTGAGGTAACCCTTAAGGTTGCAAAGCCCGAAGCAGCAAACAATAAAGTTTCTGAGTTAAAACTTTCCATTCCTTCTCAAGATTATTTGTTCGCAAAAAAGCAGGCAGATTCATTTGAAGAAGCGACAGATTTAGCCATCGATGCCATTAAGAAACAGCTTGTTAAGTACAAGGAGAAACTGAAGAGTAAATAATATTTAAAAATTAAAGCTTAAATTTTAGTTTTTTAAAATAATATATTTACATTTGCACACCCTTTTTAGGGGCGTTCTGAAGACAACTGGCGATGTAGTGTTTTGCAGGGAATTGAGGCTTTTGAAATGATTTTTTGATTTTTGCTTTGCAGAAAGAAAAATGAGAAAAACTCAAAAAAAAGCACACTACTAGAGAAAAATATTCGGTTGTTTGGAAAAAAGTTGTAATTTTGCACGGCATTTTTGCCAGTAGACTATAAGCGGGAATAGCTCAGTTGATAGAGCATTAGCCTTCCAAGCTAAGGGTCGCGGGTTTGAGTCCCGTTTCCCGCTCAGAACAGAGATTGGAATTTTGAACAAGCAGTTGTTCTGAATTCCCGTCTCTTTGTGTGTTTAAGGCCGGAGTAGCTCAGGGGTAGAGCGCATCCTTGGTAAGGATGAGGTCACGAGTTCAATTCTCGTCTTCGGCTCAGATGATTTAAAAGATAATAAATTAAAATTTTGCAATTATGGCTAAAGAACATTTTAACAGGGACAAGGACCATGTGAACATTGGTACTATCGGCCACGTTGACCATGGTAAAACTACCTTAACAGCTGCTATTACTACTGTTTTAGCAAAAAAAGGCTTTTGCGAAGTAAAAGCATTTGATCAGATTGATAACGCTCCTGAGGAAAAAGAAAGGGGTATTACAATTAACACAGCTCACGTTGAGTACGAAACAGCAACTCGTCACTACGCACACGTTGACTGTCCGGGTCACGCCGACTACGTAAAGAACATGGTAACTGGTGCTGCCCAGATGGACGGTGCTATTATCGTTGTTGCTGCTACTGATGGTCCTATGCCACAAACTCGCGAGCACATTCTTCTTGCACGTCAGGTAAACGTTCCTCGTTTGGTTGTATTCCTGAATAAAGTGGATATGGTTGACGATGAAGAATTGTTAGAATTAGTTGAAATGGAAGTTCGTGAACTTCTTGACTTCTACGAATTCGACGGCGATAACACTCCTGTTATTATGGGATCTGCTCTTGGTGGATTGAACGGAGAGCCAGAGTGGGAAGAAAAAATTCTTGAGTTGATGGAAGCTTGTGATACTTGGATTCCACTTCCTCCACGTGATGTTGAAAAACCATTCCTGATGCCTGTTGAGGACGTATTCTCTATTACAGGTCGTGGTACTGTAGCAACTGGTCGTATCGAAACTGGTATTATCCATACAGGTGACGAAATGCAGTTGATTGGTTTAGGTGCTGAAGGTCGTAAGACTGTTTGTACTGGTGTTGAGATGTTCCGTAAGATTTTGGACGAAGGTCAGGCTGGTGACAACGTAGGTTTGTTGTTGCGTGGTGTTGACAAGAAAGAAATCAAACGTGGACAGATTTTGGCAAAACCTGGTTCAATCACTCCTCACAACAAATTTAAAGCTGAGGTTTACGTATTGAAAAAAGAAGAAGGTGGTCGTCACACTCCATTCCATAACAAATACCGTCCTCAATTCTACTTGCGTACGCTTGACGTAACCGGCGAAATTCACCTGGAAGAAGGTCGCGAAATGGTTATGCCTGGTGATAACGTAACTATTGAAGTAGATTTGATTTACCCGGTAGCATTGAACGTGGGTCTTCGTTTCGCAATCCGCGAAGGTGGTCGTACAGTAGGTGCAGGTCAGGTAACTGAAATTCTTTAATATTAAGATATAAAAGAAATAGATTTAATCCCGGGTTACGGCCCGGGATTAATTTCGGTTGAAACTCAATACAAGGGAGTGGTTAATAAACAGTAAGTTCGAACCTTACCTTCCGAGCAAAATAAGTTATACTAAATGAAAATAAAAGTATATATACAAGAGGCCTATGATGAACTGGTACATAAAGTTACATGGCCAACTTGGAAAGAGCTACAAAGTAGCGCCTTGGTAGTAATGATTGCTTCCTTTATAATATCATTAGTTATATTCGTTATGGATCTGTCTTTCAGAAACATAATGGATTTTATTTATGGATTATTTTATTAATCAAAACCCTTAAGGCTTTATGAGCGAAAATAGTAAAAGATGGTATGTTCTACGTGCTATTGGTGGCAAAGAGAAGAAGGTTAAAGAATATATCGAGAACGAAATCGCGGTAGGAGACCTCAAAGGGTATGTAGATCAGGTTCTAATACCAACCGAAAAAGTTTATCAGATCCGAAATGGTAAAAAAATCAGTAAGGAGCGAAACTTTTTTCCGGGGTATGTTTTAATCGAAGCTGCTTTAGTGGGTGAAGTTACACACACACTAAGGAATTTTCCTAACGTAATCGGGTTTTTAGGCGACACCAAAGGTGGAGATCCGGTGCCGATGCGGCAAAGCGAGGTAAACAGGATTTTAGGTCGTGTGGATGAATTGGCAGAAACCGACGAAGAAATCAATATCCCATATGTGGTAGGAGAAACTGTAAAAGTAATCGACGGACCATTCAACGGCTTTAACGGAACCATTGAAGAAATCAATGAAGAGAAGAAGAAGCTGCAGGTGATGGTGAAGATTTTTGGACGTAAAACTCCTTTGGAACTTAGCTTTATGCAAGTTGAAAAGGAATAGTAACGCTTTAATTTATTGTTATGGCGAAAGAAGTTGCTGGATTAATTAAATTACAGATCAAAGGTGGTGCTGCTAATCCTTCACCACCGGTGGGACCAGCATTGGGTGCCAAAGGGGTAAACATTATGCAGTTCTGTAAACAGTTTAATGGTCGTACACAAGACCAGGCAGGAAAAGTACTTCCTGTTATTATTACTGTTTATGCAGACAAGTCTTTTGACTTCATAATTAAACAACCTCCTGTGGCTGTTCAATTATTAGAAGCTGCAAAACTGAAAAGTGGTTCAGCCGAACCTCACATTAAAAAAGTGGGTGCGGTAACCTGGGATCAGGTTAAGTCTATTGCCGAAGGCAAAATGGCCGATCTAAACTGCTTTACAGTTGAATCAGCGATGAAAATGGTAGCTGGAACTGCCAGAAGTATGGGAATCACTGTAAAAGGTGCTTCACCATTCAATAACTAAAAATATCTTTTACGATGGGCAGAATTACGAAAAATCAAAAAGCGTCTTTGGATAAACTCGAAAAAGGAAAAGTTTACTCTATCGATGAAGCAGCAGAGCTGGTGAAAGAAATTACATTTACCAAATTTGATGCATCAGTTGATATCGATGTAAGACTTGGAGTTGATCCTAGAAAAGCTAACCAGATGGTTAGGGGCGTAGTTTCGTTACCCCATGGAACAGGTAAAGAGGTACGTGTTTTGGCAATGGTTACCCCTGACAAAGAGCAGGAAGCCAAAGATGCCGGAGCCGACTATGTAGGACTTGACGAGTACGTTGAGAAAATAAAAGGTGGTTGGACCGATGTAGATGTTATTATTACCATGCCTCCAGTAATGGGGAAAGTTGGGCAGTTAGGACGTATTTTAGGTCCTCGTGGCTTAATGCCAAACCCTAAAAGTGGTACTGTAACCATGGAAGTTGGAAAAGCTATCTCCGAAGTAAAACAGGGTAAGATTGATTTTAAAGTTGACAAATTTGGTATTGTTCATACTACAATCGGGAAAGTTTCTTTCACGGCTGATAAGATTAAGGACAATGCTGTTGAATTTCTCAACATGATCAATAAACTGAAGCCTGTTGCTGCAAAAGGAACCTACATTAAGAGTATCTATTTATCAAGCACCATGAGCCCTGGTATTCAAGTAGAAGCTAAGTCGTTTGCAGAATAAAAATGAGGAATTATGAAGAGTTCAGAGAAACAAGTTATTATTAATCAGTTACAAGAACAGATAGATTCATACGACCATTTTTACCTGACCGACATTGCCGGCTTAAATGCTGAAAATACCAGTGATTTAAGGAGACTATGTTTCAGCCAAGATGTAAAACTGGTTGTTGTTAAGAATACTCTACTACGAAAAGCTCTTGAGAACTCTAATAAAGAGGCTGAAGAGATTTTTGATGCACTAAAGGGAAACACCACAGTAATGTTTTCTTCAAGCGGTAACACTCCCGCTAAATTGATTAAAGACTTCGCTAAAAAGCATAAAAAGCCTGTTTTAAAGGCCGCTTTTGTTGAAGAATCAGTTTACATGGGAGCCGACCAATTGGAGGCATTAATAGCCGTTAAATCTAAAAACGAGCTTATTGCTGATGTTGTTGCTCTGTTACAATCACCAATGAAAACTGTTCTCGGACAGTTGCAGTCGGGTGGTAATATAATTCACGGTGTTCTTGATACACTGAAGGAAAAAGAATAATTTTTTTGAAATAATATTTAAAAAGAAATAAAAATGGCAGATTTAAAACAGCTTGCAGAAGAGTTAGTAAACTTGACTGTTAAAGAGGTTAACGAATTAGCTGGTATTCTAAAAGACGAATATGGTATCGAACCAGCTGCTGCTGCAGTAGCAGTTGCAGGACCAGCTGCAGGTGGTGGCGAAGAGGCTGCTGCTGAACAAACTGAATTTGACGTGATCTTAAAAGCCGCAGGTGGATCTAAACTTGCAGTTGTTAAGCTCGTTAAAGAACTAACTGGCCTTGGTCTGAAAGAAGCCAAAGCAGTTGTAGATGAAGCTCCAAAAGCGCTTAAAGAAAAAGTTTCGAAAGACGAAGCTGAAGCTTTAAAAGCACAGTTAGAAGAAGCTGGAGCTGAAGTTGAAGTAAAATAAGCAAATATACCTATTTATAGGTAATACGGTTTAGAACCCTACGCAAGTTGGGTTCTAAACCTTTTTGTGTATTTATATTTTATATAATTAACCTGTATAAATGCATGTCAGTACAAGCAAAAATAGAGAGGATTAATTTTTCCTCAACACAAACCAGGTTTGATTACCCTGACTTCTTAGAAGTACAAGTTAAATCATTTAAAGATTTTTTTCAGTTAAAAACCACACCTGACAAAAGAAAAGGGGAGGGTTTATACAGAGTTTTTGAAGAAAACTTTCCAATATCGGATACTCGAAACAATTTCGTGTTGGAATTTATCGACTATCAGGTCGATCCTCCTCGATACTCAATAGACGAGTGTATAGAACGTGGTTTAACATTTAGCGTACCGCTAAAAGCAAAACTGAAACTTTACTGTACCGATCCGGAACACGAAGATTTCGACACCGTGGTTCAGGACGTATATTTAGGAACTGTGCCATACATGACCAACAGAGGTACCTTTATTATTAATGGTGCCGAACGTGTTATTGTTTCGCAGCTGCACAGATCTCCGGGTGTATTCTTTGGCCAAAGTTTACACGCCAACGGTACAAAATTATATTCAGCACGTATTATTCCTTTTAAAGGATCGTGGATTGAATTTGCTACCGACATCAACAGTGTGATGTTTGCGTACATCGACAGGAAAAAGAAATTACCTGTAACCACTTTATTGCGTGCAATTGGCTATGAAAGCGATAAAGATGTTCTTGAAATATTCGATCTGGCCGACGAAGTAAAAGTTTCAAAGTCAGGTTTAAAGAAAGTTGTCGGTAGAAGACTGGCTGCCCGTGTATTAAAATCATGGGTGGAAGACTTTGTTGACGAAGATACCGGTGAAGTTGTATCGATCGAGCGTAACGAAGTAATTATTGATCGTGAAACAGACATTGAAGAAGATCACATTGAAGAGATTCTTGAATCAGGTGTAAAAACCATTCTGTTACACAAAGAAGATCAAAATCAGCAAGATTTTGCTATTATTTACAACACGCTTCAAAAAGATCCATGTAACTCGGAAAAAGAAGCCGTTCTTCACATCTACCGTCAGTTGCGTAACGCAGAGCCGCCCGATGAAGCTACTGCACGCGACGTTATTGATAAACTGTTCTTCTCGGATAAGAGATACGACCTTGGAGAAGTTGGTCGTTACAGAATCAATAAAAAATTAGGAATCGATGTGGACATGGAAAACCGTGTCCTGACAAAAGTTGACATCATTGAGATTATCAAAAACCTGATTCAATTGGTAAACTCAAAAACCGATGTTGATGATATTGACCACTTAAGTAACCGTAGGGTTCGTACCGTAGGTGAGCAAATGTACAACCAGTTTGGTGTAGGTTTAGCACGTATGGCACGTACAATTCGCGAACGAATGAATGTTCGCGATAACGAGGTGTTTACTCCGATTGATTTGATTAACTCGAAAACGCTGTCTTCAGTTATCAACTCATTCTTCGGAACAAACGCGCTTTCGCAGTTTATGGATCAAACCAACCCGCTTGCCGAAATGACGCACAAACGTCGTATGTCGGCTTTAGGTCCTGGAGGTCTTTCTCGCGAGCGTGCAGGTTTCGAGGTTCGTGACGTTCACTTTACTCACTACGGTCGTTTATGTCCGATTGAAACACCTGAAGGTCCAAACATCGGTTTGATCTCTTCTTTATGTGTTTTCGCCAAAATCAACCCTCTAGGGTTTATTTCAACACCATACCGAAAAGTAGAAAACGGAATCGTTGACTTGTCAGAAACAGGTTCTGTTTATTTAACTGCTGAAGAGGAAGAAGGTAAAATTATTGCACAGGCAAACGCGCCAATTGCGGAAGATGGTAAATTCGTAAACGAGAAGGTTAAAGCACGTTTAGATGGTGATTATCCTGTAATTGACGCAGGTGAAGTTGAACTGATGGACGTTGGTCCTAACCAGATTGCTTCGGTAGCTGCATCGCTTATTTCGTTCCTTGAGCACGATGATGCCAACCGTGCACTGATGGGATCGAACATGATGCGCCAGGCTGTACCACTGCTTCGTCCTGAAGCACCAATTGTAGGTACTGGTTTGGAAGCAAATGTTGCCAAAGACTCAGGCGTAATGATTTGTGCCGAAGGCGATGGTGTTATCGAATTTGTTGATGCAAAACAGATTATTGTTCGTTACGATATGACGGAAGAAGATCGCTTTGTGAGCTTTGATCCGGAGGTGGTAACTTATAATCTGCAAAAATATACGAAAACGAACCAGGGAACTACAGTTGACTTGAAACCAATTGTAGTTAAAGGTCAGCGTGTAACTGAAGGAGAGATTCTTACCGAAGGTTATGCTACCGACAAAGGTGAGCTGGCACTGGGACGTAACCTGCAGGTGGCATTCATGCCCTGGCAGGGTTATAACTACGAGGATGCGATTGTAATTTCGGAGCGTATCGTTCGCGAAGATGTATTTACTTCGGTACACGTTGATGAATACACTTTGGAAGTGCGCGACACAAAACGCGGTGTTGAAGAATTTACTTCTGATATTCCTAACGTTAGTGAAGAAGCTACCCGTAACCTCGATGAAAATGGTTTGATCAGAGTTGGAGCCAACGTAAAACCCGGCGACATTCTTATTGGTAAAATTACGCCAAAAGGAGAATCTGATCCTTCTCCTGAAGAAAAACTTTTACGTGCCATCTTTGGCGACAAAGCGGGCGATGTAAAAGATGCTTCATTAAAAGCATCGCCATCTTTAAAAGGTGTTGTTATCGATAAAAAATTGTTCTCTCGCGTTGCGAAAGACAAAAAAGGTAAAGCAACAAAAACATTGCTCGACCAAATCGATGAGAAACTGGAGAAAGACATTTCAGCTCTGCGCATAAAATTAGAGGATAAACTATTCACGTTAGTTAATGGTAAAACTTCGCAGGGAGTAAAAGACTATTACGGAACAGAGTTTATTCCGAAAGGCGTTAAATTTACACTGAAGCAATTACAGGAACTGGATTACCTGAATATCGATCCTTCAAAATGGACCACCGATAAAGCTAAAAACGATTTGATTTTTAGATTGGTGAACAACTTCATTATGAAGCAGAAAGAGGCAGAATCCGTATCGCGTCGCGAGCGTTACAATGTAACTATCGGTGATGAGCTTCCTGCAGGTATTATCCAGTTGGCTAAAATTTACATAGCTAAAAAACGCAAACTGCAAATTGGTGATAAAATGGCGGGTCGTCACGGTAACAAAGGTATTGTTTCGCGTGTGGTACGTGCCGAAGATATGCCATTCCTTGCTGATGGAACACCGGTTGATATCGTATTGAACCCACTTGGTGTACCATCGCGTATGAACCTTGGACAGATTTACGAAACTGTACTGGGTTGGGCTGGTAAAGAGCTTGGTTTGAAATTCGCTACACCTATTTTTGATGGTGCTAGTTTGGATGAAGTTTCTGAATACACCGATAAAGCAGGTATTCCTCGCTATGGAGAAACACGCCTGATTAACGGTGAAACCGGAGAACCATTTGACCAGCCGGCAACAGTAGGTATCATTTACATGTTGAAACTGGGCCACATGGTAGAAGACAAAATGCACGCCCGTTCAATCGGACCTTACTCATTAATTACGCAACAGCCATTAGGTGGTAAAGCACAATTTGGTGGTCAGCGTTTTGGAGAGATGGAAGTTTGGGCACTTGAGGCATTTGGAGCTTCTCATATCCTTCAGGAAATTCTTACCGTTAAGTCGGACGACGTAATGGGACGTGCAAAAGCTTACGAAGCTATCGTGAAAGGTGAGCCAATGCCACAACCGGGAATTCCTGAATCGCTGAATGTACTGCTTCACGAATTACGCGGACTTGGTCTGAGCGTGAGAATGGAGTAGAATAAGTTAGGTGCAGTTTTAATTTGATAGTTAATTTGAATTATGGCATTCAAAAAAGATAATAAAGCAAAAACTAGTTTCTCAAAAGTTTCAGTAAGCCTTTCTTCTCCTGAAGAAATTCTGGAAAGATCGTATGGCGAGGTACTGAAGCCAGAAACAATTAACTACAGAACATATAAACCAGAACGTGATGGTTTGTTTTGTGAGCGTATTTTCGGACCGGTAAAAGACTACGAATGTCACTGTGGAAAATACAAACGTATCCGTTATAAAGGAATCGTTTGCGACCGTTGTGGTGTTGAAGTAACCGAAAAGAAAGTACGTCGTGAGCGTATGGGACACATTTCACTGGTGGTACCGGTAGCTCACATTTGGTATTTCAAATCGTTGCCTAACAAAATTGGTTACCTGCTTGGTTTACCTACCAAAAAGCTGGATACCATTATTTATTACGAACGCTATGTGGTTATCCAGGCTGGTGTAAAACATCAGGATGGTGTAAAAGAACTGGATTTCTTAACTGAAGAAGAGTACCTGGATATTCTGGATACGCTTCCAAAAGAAAATCAATTCCTTGATGATGACGATCCAAACAAATTCATCGCCAAAATGGGTGCTGAAGCATTGTTTGATATCCTTAGCCGTTTAGAGCTGGATGATTTGTCATTCACATTGCGTCATAAAGCAAACACCGAAACATCGCAGCAGCGTAAAAACGAGGCGTTAAAACGTCTGCAGGTTGTTGAGGCTTTCAGGGCAAGTAAAAACCTTAACCGTCCGGAATGGATGATCGTTAGGGTGGTGCCTGTAATTCCTCCTGATTTGCGTCCGTTGGTGCCACTGGATGGTGGTCGTTTCGCAACATCAGATTTGAACGACCTGTACCGAAGAGTAATTATCCGTAACAACCGTTTGAAACGATTGATTGAGATTAAAGCTCCTGAGGTAATTTTAAGAAACGAGAAACGTATGCTACAGGAAGCTGTAGATTCGTTATTCGATAACTCAAGAAAATCTAATGCCGTTAAAACCGAAAACAACCGCGCTTTAAAATCGCTGTCCGACAGTTTGAAAGGTAAGCAAGGTCGTTTCCGTCAGAACCTTTTGGGTAAACGTGTTGACTATTCTGCACGTTCGGTAATCGTTGTTGGTCCTAAATTAAGGATTCACGAATGCGGTATTCCAAAAGATATGGCTGCAGAGCTTTACAAACCTTTCGTAATCCGTAAGTTGATTGAAAGAGGTATTGTAAAAACGGTAAAATCGGCAAAGAAAATCGTTGACAGAAAAGACCCGGTAGTTTGGGAAATTCTTGAAAACGTGCTGAAAGGACACCCTGTAATGTTGAACAGGGCACCTACGCTGCACCGTTTGTCAATTCAGGCCTTCCAGCCTGTTCTTATCGAGGGTAAAGCAATTCAGCTGCACCCGTTGGTATGTACAGGTTTTAACGCCGACTTCGACGGTGACCAGATGGCGGTTCACTTACCATTGGGTAATGCTGCAATTTTGGAAGCACAGTTGTTAATGCTTGCTTCGCACAACCTGTTGAACCCTGCAAACGGCGCACCTATCCAGGTTCCTTCGCAGGACATGGTTTTGGGTCTGTACTACATGACCAAACCACGTAAAGGTAGTCGTGGCGAAGGAATGACTTTCTACTCAGCTGAAGAAGTAACGATTGCATACGAAGAGAAAGCAATCGATCTTCACGCAATTATTAAAGTTAAAGTTGAAGACATCGATGAAAACGGAGATTATTTTAACCATATCATCGAAACAACTGTAGGTCGCGTTCTTTTCAACGAATTTGTTCCACGTCAGGCAGGTTACGTAAACCAGATTTTGACTAAAAAATCGTTACGCAGCATTATTACCGACGTATTCAATAAGAGTGGTAACGCAATTACCGTTAAATTCCTTGATGATATTAAAAACCTGGGTTACACAATGGCGTACCGTGGTGGTTTGTCGTTCAACTTAGGCGATGTTATCATTCCTGAGGATAAAGCCGAAATTGTTGGTAACGGTTACCAGGAAGTTGAAGAGGTTATCAACAACTATAACATGGGTTTCATTACCAATAACGAACGTTACAACCAGGTTATTGATATTTGGACACATGCGAACGCGAAACTTACCAACTCGGTAATGAAAACCATTAGTACGGACCGCCAGGGATTCAACTCAATTTATATGATGCTTGACTCGGGTGCGCGGGGTTCGAAAGAGCAGATTCGCCAGTTATGCGGAATGAGGGGTTTGATGGCAAAACCACAAAAATCTGGTTCTACAGGTTCGCAGATTATTGAAAACCCGATTTTGGCAAACTTTAAAGAAGGCCTTTCGGTACTGGAGTACTTTATTTCTACTCACGGTGCTCGTAAAGGTTTGGCGGATACCGCACTTAAAACAGCTGATGCGGGTTACTTAACACGTCGTTTGGTTGATGTTGCCCAGGATGTTATCATCTCGGAAGACGACTGCGGAACATTGCGTGGTTTGGTAGCTTCTGACGTTAAAAATAACGAAGAAGTTGTTGCATCATTATTCGAAAGAATAGTTGGTCGTACAACTGTTCACGATATTTTCCACCCGTTAAATGGTGAGTTGATCATTAAATCGGGTGATGAAATTACTGAAGAGATTGCGAAAGTAATCGAAGACTCGCCAATTGAAACCGTTGAAATTCGTTCGGTATTAACCTGTGAATCGAAAGTTGGTGTTTGTGCCAAGTGTTACGGACGTAACCTGGCTACCGGCAAGAAAGTTCAGAAAGGTGAAGCTACCGGTGTTATTGCAGCACAGTCGATTGGTGAGCCGGGTACACAGCTTACACTTCGTACCTTCCACGTGGGGGGTATCGCAGGTAACATCTCAGCACAATCAACAGTTGAATCGAAATACGATGGATACTGCGAGATTGAAGAGCTTCGTTCGGTATCGTACAAAGATGACGAAGGAAACGATGTGGAGGTTGTAGTAAGTCGTTTGGCCGAATTGAAAATTATCGATAAAAACACTAAAATTCCACTTTCTACTCACCCACTTCCATACGGTTGTAAACTGTATGTGAAAAACGGTCAGGAAATCCGTAAAGGAGCAATGATCTGTGATTGGGACCCATTTAACGGTGTAATTATTACCGAATTCGATGGTAAAGTAGAATTTGAGAACCTGATCGAAGGTATTACTTTCCGCGAAGAATCGGATGAGCAAACCGGTTATAGCGAGCGCGTAATTATCGAAACAAAAGATAAGACCAAAAACCCAACTTTGAAGATTATGGACGATGCCGGAGAAATGATCCGCTCGTACAACCTTCCGGTTGGAGGTCACATCTCGGTTGATAACGGACAAGAGGTGAAAGCAGGTAAGATTTTGGTTAAGATTCCTCGTGCTGCCGGTAAAGCAGGCGATATCACAGGGGGTCTGCCACGTGTTACCGAATTATTCGAGGCACGTAACCCATCTAACCCTGCGGTTGTTTCTGAGGTTGACGGTGAAGTTTCGTTAGGTAAGATCAAACGGGGTAACCGCGAGATCATTGTTACCACTAAAAACGGCGATGTGAAGAGATACCTTGTACCGCTGTCGAAACAAATCCTTGTTCAGGAGAACGACTACATCAGAGCAGGTATTCCATTGTCTGACGGAGCAACAACTCCTTCCGATATTCTCGCAATTAAAGGGCCTACTGCTGTTCAGGAATACATTTTGAACGAAGTTCAGGACGTGTACCGTATGCAGGGGGTAAAAATTAACGATAAACACTTTGAGATTATCATCCGCCAGATGATGCGTAAAGTAGAAATCGTTGATCCGGGTGATACCCGTTTCCTTGAAAAGCAAATTGTGGACAAAAACGAATTCATGTCTGAAAACGACTGGATTTACAACAAAAAAGTTGTAGTTGATCCGGGAGATGCTGAAGGGCTGAAAGCCGGACAGATTGTTTCTTCACGTCGTTTGAGAGATGAGAACTCGCAACTCCGAAGAAAAGATAAAAAACTGGTAGAGTCGAGGGATGCGATTCCTGCAACATCAAGCCAGATTCTTCAGGGGATTACAAGAGCAGCGTTGCAAACACGCAGCTGGTTGTCTGCCGCATCGTTCCAGGAAACAACAAAAGTTCTTAACGAAGCCGCTATTAACGGTAAAATGGATTACCTCGACGGACTGAAAGAGAACGTAATTTGTGGTCACCTGATACCGGCAGGTACCGGATTGAAAGAATACAAAAACCTTGTTGTTGGCTCTAAATCAGAATACGACAGGTTAGTAGATATGAGACATTCGGATAATAGCTAATAAGGATACTATGGAAGATAAAAAGCACAAATCGCAACAAATAAACATTGAATTGAACGAGGAAGTAGCTCAGGGAACCTATTCGAACCTTGCGGTTATTACTCACTCAACTTCTGAATTTGTAGTTGATTTTGTACGGATTATGCCAGGTATTCCAAAAGCGAATGTAAAGTCTCGTATTATTCTTACACCGGAACATGCCAAACGTTTATTAATGGCCTTGCAGGACAATATTGCAAAATTTGAAGCACAGCATGGCCCGATTAAAAACGTTAATTCAGGTAACGATCCGAATTTGCCACCAATGAATTTTGGTGGACCTACAGCTCAGGCTTAGTAATTTACAAGCATAATAGTAAAAGAGGAATCATTAGTGGTTCCTCTTTTTTTGTATCATTATTGGTAAATGCCGATAGACTGAAAATGGAATCGCAATGTCCGGACGATATTTTGAAGTCTATAAGAATTACAAAAGGAAGATTGCAAGCGCATAAAAAAGCCGGCCCGTAATAAACGAACCGGCTTTCTGAATTAATTTGGTTAGATTTGGTTTGAAATCCGCCGATGAAGGTAATAAAATAATCGATATACAGCAATCGGTTAATTGGGCATTCTTATTAAGAATGATGCTGTTGATGTTCCTTAACCGTTTGAAAACTTTGTGTTTTGTGCTTGAATAAAAGCACCTATTGTTTGAAGTAAACCTCCTCGCGGGAGAAGAACGGCAAAGCATCGAAAACGAAAGAAGATATAAAAATCACATCACTTCGCTTTTTTTAACAAAAATGGCTGGTTGAAACGCCTGAGAACACCCTAAAACCTTCTGTTTTTAATTAAAATGGTTTTAAATTAATTGCCACTTTCTCCGCACAGAATTTTGGAATATTGAGGTTGATTGTTTTAAAGCATTGTCAGTATTGCGTTTGGACGGGTACTTGAGTGCTGAATGCCTTGACTGCTCTGCTTTTTAACAAACATTAAAGGTCTCAGAGTCCTAATCTCTTTGGTTAGTTTTACGCCGATTTCTATATTTGTTAGCTTTCAAATTGCAGGAGTAGCTAAAATCTTCGGCAATAGATCGAAAAAAATAAAATAAATATATCAATCTACAAAAATCTTATTGAATGAAGGCTTATAACATTATTGTTTTGGCGAAGCAGGTTCCCGACACCAGAAATGTTGGGAAAGATGCTATGAAGGCTGACGGGACGATAAACAGGGCTGTGCTTCCTGCTATCTTTAATCCCGAGGATTTGAATGCCCTGGAACAAGCATTGCGCATAAAAGATCAGTTTCCTGAATCAAAAATCAATATTTTAACCATGGGGCCGGGAAGGGCTGCCGATATTATTCGCGAAGGTTTATACCGCGGTGTCGACGGTGGTATTTTGCTCACCGACCGTGCTTTTGCCGGTTCGGATACCTTGGCAACATCGTATGCCATTGGACAGGCGTTGAAAAAAATGGGTAAAATTGATATGATCATTGCAGGTCGTCAGGCTATCGATGGTGATACTGCCCAGGTTGGCCCTCAGGTGGCCGAAAAGCTGGGGATGTTGCAAATAACATACGTAGAGGAGGTACTGGAGGTAAAAGACAAAACGGTTACCGTAAAACGCCGTTTAGAGAATGGTGTGGAAACAGCAAAATGTCCGATGCCATTGGTAATGACTGTTAACGGATCAGCTCCTGATTGCCGCGCACGTAATGCCAAACGGATTATGAAATTCAAAAAGGCAAGAACAGTAACCGAACTTCAGAAAGAGAACGAAGATTACACTGCTTTATACAACGAACACCCCGACCTGATGATTCAGGAATGGACCGTAAACGATATTGAAACCGATGCATCGCAGCTTGGTCTTACCGGCTCGCCAACCAAAGTAAAAACGGTGGAGAATGTAGTTCTTCAGGCTAAAGATTCGAAAGTAATTTCGGCCGCCGACGACGAAATTGAAGCCATGATGGTTGAGTTAATTAAGAGTCACACAATTGGCTAAGGCCATTAAATGAACAGTTAAAAATTTGAAGAAATGAGCAACGTATTTGTTTATTGCGAAATAGAAGATGGCCAGGTAGCTGATGTTAGTCAGGAATTGCTAACCAAGGGACGTACCCTGGCAAATGAATTAAAATGTAAACTGGAAGCCATTGCTATCGGGAGCAAACTCGATAAAGTTGGCGATCAAATAATTCCTTACGGTGTAGATACACTTTATATTGCAGACGATGAGCGTTTGTTCCCGTACCAGACTTTGCCGCACACTTCAATAGTGGTGAACCTGTTTAAAGAGCAAAAGCCTCAGATCGCGCTGATGGGAGCTTCGTCCATCGGTCGCGATTTAGGACCACGCGTTTCATCAGCATTGCACAGTGGTTTAACTGCCGATTGTACAAGTTTGGTAATTGGCGATCATTACGATAAAAAACAAGACAAGAATTACGAAAACCTTCTTTACCAGATTCGTCCGGCATTTGGAGGAAACATCATTGCAACCATTATCAACCCCGATTGCCGTCCGCAAATGGCAACCGTGCGCGAGGGTGTAATGAAAAAAGAAATTCTTGATCCGAAATACAAAGGAAAAGTTGTAAAACTTGATGTGGCTAAATATGTAAGCGACGAAGATTTCGTGGTTGAGATTATTGAGCGCCACATGGAAAAAAGCAAGGTGAACGTTAAAGGTGCACCGATTGTTGTTGCCGGTGGTTACGGAGTAGGTTCAAAAGAGAACTTCCAGCTGTTATACGATTTGGCAGAAGTACTGGGTGGCGAAGTTGGTGCTTCGCGTGCTGCAGTCGATTCCGGGTTGGCAGGTCACGAGCGCCAGATTGGGCAAACAGGTATTACCGTTCGTCCGAAACTGTACATTGCCTGCGGTATCTCGGGGCAAATTCAGCACCGTGCCGGAATGGAAGATTCAGCACAGATCATCGCGATAAATACCGACCCTGAAGCTCCGATTAATGCAATAGCCGACTATGTAATTACCGGAGATGTGGCAGAGGTCATTCCTAAAATGATCAAGTATTATAAAAAGAACACCAAGTAGTCACGACTTAAAATTGTAAAAAATGGCAAATTATTATACAGATAACAGCGAGTTGAAATTTCACCTGAATCACCCCTTAATGAAAGAGATCGTTCGCTTAAAAGAACGTGAATATACTTTCAAGGATGAATTTGATTTTGCTCCGCTGGATTACGAAGATGCAATTGACAGTTACGATCGTGTGCTGGAGGTTGTTGGCGAAATTTGCGGAAACATTGTTTCTGAAAACGCCGAAAGTATTGATGCTGAAGGACCGGAAGTAATCGACGGACACGTAAAATATGCCCGCGGAACTGAAGAAAACATCAAAGCATTGAACCAGGCCGGATTGATGGGAATGTCGTTGCCTTACAAATACGAAGGGTTGAACTTCCCGATTGTGCCTTACATTATGGCGGCCGATATTGTATCGCGCGCTGATGCCGGTTTTGTAAACATTTGGGGTTTGCAGGATTGTGCCGAAACCATTAACGAATTTGCTTCGGAAGAGCAAAAAGCAAAATACCTGCCTCGTGTTTGCAACGGCGACACTATGGCAATGGACTTAACCGAGCCGGATGCCGGTTCCGACCTTCAGGCGGTGCAGTTAAAAGCTACCTGGAACGAGGAGAAACAAGTTTGGTTGCTGAATGGTGTGAAACGTTTTATTACCAATGGCGACGGCGATATATCGCTGGTGCTGGCCCGCTCGGAAGCCGGAACAACCGACGGCCGTGGTTTGTCGATGTATATCTACGACAAACAATCGGGCGGTGTAACCGTTCGTCGTATCGAGCACAAAATGGGTATTATTGGTTCGCCAACCTGCGAGCTGGTATTCAAAGATGCTCCGGCCGAATTGGTTGGATCACGCAAAATGGGACTCATTAAATATGTAATGGCGTTAATGAACGGTGCGCGTTTGGGTATTGCAGCGCAGTCGGTAGGCGTTTGCGAAGCTGCTTACCGCGAGGCAATGGCATATGCCAAAGAACGTATGCAGTTCGGAAAAGCGATCATTAAATTCCCGGCTGTTTTCGAAATGCTTTCGCTGATGAAAGCCAAATTGGATGCATCGCGTACTTTACTTTACGAAACAGCTCGCTTTGTTGATATGTACAAAACCTACATGCACATTTCCGAAGAGCGTAAACTGGAGAAAGAAGAGCGCGACGAAATGAAAAAGTACCAGCGTTTGGCCGACATATTTACGCCGCTTGTAAAAGGTATGTCGAGCGAATACAGCAACCAGCTGGCTTACGATGCCGTTCAAATTCATGGTGGATCGGGCTTTATGAAAGACTACCCGGTTGAACGTATCTACCGCGATGCGCGTATTACATCGATTTACGAAGGAACTACACAGCTGCAGGTTGTAGCTGCCATACGTGGTGTAACAACCGGCGGTTACCTGAACCAGATTCGTGCTTACGAAGCTGAAAAAGTTTCGCCAACATTAGAGTACCTGAAACGCACACTTATTATTTTAACTGCCGATTACGAAGAAGCAGTTAAGAAAGTAACTGCTGCGGGCGACAACGAGTTTGTTGATTTCCATGCGCGGCGTTTGGTTGAAATGGCAGGCCACATTATTATGAGTTACCTGTTGTTGCTGGATACCAACCGCGAGGCTTCGTTCCTGAAATCGACGAAAAACTATATCGCCTTTGCAAAAGCGCAGGTGAAAGCACACGCCGAGTTTATCCGTGCATCGGAATTAAGCGATGTTGGTGATTACAAATTTGAAATGTAATAAAAGCTTCGAGCCACGAGCTGTTAGCTTTTAGAAAAGATAATAGAGCCACTTTCCGGTTAACGGGAGGTGGCTTTTTCTTTTTCGAAATTTCGAAGGCGGTTCACTCTGTTCGCTGCCTTACATCAATGATGTTTTCCCTTTGTAAGGGAAAATGTCGACAGACAAAAGGGTAGGGCCATTTTCAGCGCTTTTATTAATAGCCCCAAAGGGGCGAAGGCAATAACCCGGTGCGACTGATGTATGTCAGGAAGCGCCGGGAAAGTGAATGTAGCCAGATGCTCTCGTCCGGCGAAGAAAGCAGGACAGCGCTTGTACGCTGCCCCGGACGAAAAAACAATAGCCTATTTGTATAAACAAAAGCATGGTAATCTTCAGGTTAAAGACATTGTACAATCACTGTTGGTAATTCCCTGAAATCGTGATCGTTTTTTTCGAAGGCGGTTCACTCTGTTCGCTGCCTTACATCAATGATGTTTTCCCTTTGTAAGGGAACCCGCCTACCGGCCGGCAGGAATGTCGACAGTTGAGCTTGCCAAATCCCGTACTTTACGTCGGGAACAAAAGGGTAGGGCCAGCTTCAAACCCTATTTCTTTCGGGAGCACACCCAAAACAAGAAAACTGCATTGGGGAGGCTTTGGGAGTATTCCCAAAGCAAAAAACACGTGTTAGGGAAGCTTTGGGAGTATTCCCGAAGCAAGAAACATGCGTTGGTGAACCTTTGGGAGTATTCCCAAAGTAAGAAACCTGTGTTGGTGGGGCTTTGGGAGTACTCCCAAAAGAGCCGAAAAACAAAAGTCGAACAAGCCACATTTGTTATTTGTTAATGAACACAAGCGTAACCGCCAAAGGATTTACGCGTTATAGAACAAATAATACAATGCCGGGAAAAATGAGAATTCAACAAGCTATAATTGCACTGTTTGTTACTTCCTTGTTTTTATTGCTACCGCAACACAAGGGCGTTCTGGCATCGTCAACCTTTAAATTGCAAAAAGGAAACACCTTAATTTACGGGCACAACATCAACGAAGGCGATATCGGTGTGCCGGGTTTGGTGTTCATCAACAAACGCGGAATGTTTAAAACAGGCCGAACCTGGAGTGAAATCATTACACGAGGCCGTGTAAATCCTTCTTCGCACACCTGGATTTCGCGCTATGGATCGGTTACTTTTAATAATTTCGGAAAGGATTTCCCTGATGGAGGAGTGAACGAAGCCGGTTTGTTTATTTGGGAGATGAACGAAGAGGCTGATTATCCGAAAAACGATAGCCTGCCCAAACTCAACCAGATGAACTGGATGCAGTACATTCTCGATAATTATTCAACTACCGAAGAGGCGATTCGCAGTGCCACGGAATTTGAAATTGATGGCTGGAGCTGTCACTTTTTTGTGGGCGATGCCGGGGGAAATACCGCAGCAATTGCCTTTATAAATGGCCAAGTGGTTGTGCACACCGGAGATGAAATGCCTGTTCCGGCGCTTTTTAATGCTCCGTATGATCGCGAGCTGGAGTTGTCGAAATATTTCCGTGGTTTTGGTGGCGAATACCAGCCCAACGAAACGGATCCGAATGTGCCCCGTTTTGTGCGCACGGCAGTTATGATCGATAACTACCAAAAAGAAGACGACCCCATTGATTATGGTTTTTACATGCTGAAAACCTTGCGTGTTTTCGACGATCCGGAGTGGTCGATCCTGTTTGATGCCCGAAATCGAACGGTTCATTTTCGCACCCATATAAATCCCGAAAGAAAGACACTGATGATGGATGAAATTGATTTTAGCAATAACGAACCGGCGCAGGTATTGAATATGGCCACCGCTTTTAGTGGCAATATTCGGTCGGTGTTTGAACCCTACACGAAAAGTATCATGCAGTATTTTATAAGCAATGAGCTATTGCCGGTACTTTCCAGGGATTTTATTTCCCATGGCGACTTATCCGGCAAAGCGTTTACTGAACGGATTGTTAATCATACCGATTCGTACGCCGACAGTACAAATCACTTTTTTAAGGGAACATGGGAAAGCGCCCGAACAGTAGATGACGATGAACCGCTCTATTCAATAAACTTTGATGTGGAAGGCAGTGCCGTTGCCGCAGTTATTTTCCTGGATTCCGCGGATGAGCCATATAATGTCGATAATCTCACAATGTCAGGTAATCAATTCTGTTTTACCTTTCAAACAAAATCGGGTAAAATACTGGAAGTTAAAGGCACTATACGGGATGATGTAATGTTTGTTAATCTTTTGGGCATTGAAAAATCTTTTGGAGACTACACTTTGAAACGGACTCATTAACTCATTCTTTAAGATTGGATTCCATAGGTTCGAAATTGGTTTGTAGTACAAAGTTGGGTGTTTCGGCGATTGTGATACGTTCGAAAAGCAAAATGAATAGAGCCTTATGCCTGATCTTTTCATTAATAAAGCCAAACAATCAATCCTCGACAATCTGGAAAATGATAAGATTACACGTAAATCATCTTCTTGGTCATTCCGCCATCAACAACAAAATTCTGACCGGTGATAAAATCATTCTCTTTCTTAAGCAGGAAAAGAACCATTGCAGCAATATCTTCGGCTTTGCCAACGCGCCCTGCCGGGTGTTGTGCGTGGTCTTCTTTTGTTAGTTTTTCCTGATGGGCGATGGAGCTCTTTTTTGCAGCCGACACATCAATCCATCCTGGACTAATGGCGTTAACTTTTATTTGCGGGCCAAGACTTGCGGCCAGTGCGTGGGTAAGTGCAAGGATGCCGCCTTTGCTGGCTGAGTAAGCTTCGGTGTCAGGTTCGGATTGTAACGCGCGGGTTGAAGCCATGTTTATAATCCTGCCTCCATGGGGCTTCATAAACGCCGAAGCGTACTTCGAGCACAAAAAAGCGCCGGAAAGATTGGTGCCAATTACTTTGTTCCACTCCCCGAAAGAAAGTTCTTCCAATGGTTTGTTGATGCTAATTGCCGCATTGTTTACCAGTGCATAAATGTTTCCGTGCTGTTTTTCCGATTCTTTTACCGCTGCCTCAACCGATTTCTCATCGGATACATCCACTTGATAAACCTGAACTGTTTCATTGGTAAATTCCTCACGAAATTTAGCAATGGCTTCTTCATCAATTTCAAAAACCGATACTGCATAATTGTTGTTCAGTAAATCAACAACCAGGTGTTTGCCAATTCCCTGGGCGCCTCCGGTTACAATTACATGTTTTTTCATCTGATTTTTATTCTTCAATAAAGTTAATCAATTTTCATTTACGGATGAGTGAAGAAGGATGCTGCAACCATTTTTGCCAACCTTAAAAACGAGGCCGGAAAACATAAAAATTCGCTTTTTATCGCCACAAATCAACTAACTCTGCTCTGCAGGCTTTAAATATAAGGCCAAAACAACGTAACCCTTTTGCTAATTTTTAAAAATAGTTGCTTGTCGGTAATTGAATGCTACAGATGTTGCCTTTTTGTTAACAGATTGATTGCAGGAGTGGTATTAATTAAAACTTTTTAGTTGCGAGTGCTGTTAGGGGGGTATGGTAATAATATTTCGTTTTTTTATTGCTGTGCCATCATTTTTTAAGGGGTAAGTGTAAAAAGAAATAACACACGAGAAAGCTGCCTTATTAAGAAAGGGGGTAATTAGGTATTTCTGAAATATTAAAATGTTTTTTAAATTGCCGATACTAACTTAAAAAGATAGACAAAGGTTAAAAAAGATAGAAAAAAGACAGAAAAAATTTTGTGGTATTGACAAAGTGATTATTTTTGATGCAAAATATTTGACAGCTAAGAAAATTTACGAATATGTGTGGAATTGTAGGAGCATTTGATTTAAAAGTTAAAGCTGAGGATCTCCGTCCTCAGGTGTTGATGATGAGTAAAAAAGTTCGTCACCGCGGACCGGACTGGTCGGGAATTTATTGTGGCGAAAAAGCAATAATAGCTCACGAACGTCTTTCAATTGTTGACCCCGAATCGGGTGGACAGCCTTTATATAGTAAAGATGGAAAACTTATTTTGGGCGTTAATGGCGAAATTTATAATCATCGCGAAATTCGTAAACGTTACGAAGGGAAGTACGATTTCTTAACCAAATCAGACTGTGAGGTAATTTTAGCCCTATACAACGATAAAAAGGAAAAATTCATGGATGAGATGAACGGGATTTTTGCCTTTGCCCTTTACGATGAAGTAAACGATGCCTATTTGATCGGCCGCGACCATATTGGTATTATTCCATTGTACCAGGGCTGGGATAAATGGGGGAACTACTATGTAGCATCGGAATTAAAATCGTTGGAAGGATTTTGTACCAAGATCGAGGAATTTCCTCCGGGGCATTATTTATACAGCAAAGATGGCGAGCTTAAAAAATGGTATGTTCGCGACTGGGAGGAATTTGACAATGTAAAAGATAATCCGGCAAGTGTTGACGAGTTGTCGCAGGCATTGGAAGACGCAGTACATCGTCAGTTAATGTCCGATGTTCCGTACGGAGTGTTGCTTTCGGGTGGTTTAGATTCGTCGATTACATCGGCGCTGGCAAAAAAATTCTCAGCAAAACGTATTGAAGATGGTGACGAAAAAGACGCCTGGTGGCCACAGCTGCACTCGTTTGTAATTGGTTTGGAAGGTTCGCCCGACTTGGCTGCAGCACGTAAAGTGGCCGATCATATCGGAACAGTTCACCACGAAATTAATTATACCATACAGGAAGGTTTAGATGCCATACGCGATGTAATTTACCACATCGAAACCTACGATGTAACTACCGTTCGTGCATCAACACCCATGTACATGCTGGCACGTGTAATTAAATCGATGGGTATAAAAATGGTACTTACCGGCGAGGGTGCTGACGAGATTTTTGGTGGTTACCTGTATTTCCACAAAGCGCCAAATGCCGAAGAATTCCACAAAGAAAGTGTGCGTAAAGTGAGCCGACTGAATAAGTACGACTGCTTGCGTGCCAATAAATCGTTGGCAGCATGGGGTGTTGAAGGTCGTGTGCCTTTTCTCGATAAAGAATTTGTTGATGCGGCCATGCGTTTTAACCCGGAGGCCAAAATGGCAAAAGACGGCAAAATGGAAAAACACTGCCTGCGCGAAGGATTTGCCAGCTACCTGCCCGAGGAAGTGGCCTGGCGCCAGAAAGAACAATTCTCTGACGGTGTTGGCTATGGCTGGATTGACACACTGAAACAAATTGCTGAAGATAAGGTGAGCGATGAGATGATGGAAAATGCGAAATATCGTTTCCCGGTAAACCCACCTATGAACAAAGAAGAATACGTGTACCGTGAAATTTACAGCGAACACTTCCCGTCGGATGCGGCTGCCGCTTGTGTACCGTCTGAGGCTTCAATTGCATGTAGTACCGCTGCTGCTCTTGAGTGGGATGCTTCGTTCCAGGGGAATGCCGACCCGTCAGGTCGTGCGGTTAACACGGTTCACGCGCAGGGAGCAACATTTAAGGATATTAAAAAGAAATAAATTTTGTTTATTATCGATTAATTCAGGGAGCCATTCGTTTTATGCGGATGGCTTTTTTTACGGTAAGAAGTCTGTAAAAACACGTTATTGGAGGTGAAGACTCATTTTCTGGTGTCGTAAATGCGCTTAGCGCTTGTGAATTTGCAGAATCATAAGGTAAGGTCGATGAAAGGAAGACAGTTGTTTCTTGTCGGGAACAGCCATCAGCGCTGAAAAGTTACTTTGCTAAAAAACAAAAAAGTTCACGCAGAGATCGCTAAGTTTTCGCAAAGCACGCGAAACAGATGCTATACTTTGCGAATTTTGCGCTTCTTCTTTTCTTTGCGTGAAATAATATTGGTATCCCTTCCTTCCTGTAGGTAATTCCCGGGAATCAGGAATGTTTTTTTGATAGTAGATGCGTTATTTTGAATCGTCAGGATTGTTGTTTTACGGACAAAACGTGAAAAAAAAATGATCAGGATATACGTTTTGCGCGCAGAATATGAATCTAAACCGTTAGGATTGCCATTTTACGTACAAAATATAAATCTGAATCGTCAGGATTGTTGTTTTCCCCACAAAACGTGAAAAAAAATGATCAGGATTGACGTTTTATGCACAGAATATGAATCTGAACCGTCAGGATTGCCATTTTGCGGGCAAAATATGAATCTGAATCGTCAGGATTGTTGTTTTCCCCACAAAACGCGATAAAAAATCATCAGGATGGATGTTTTGCAAATAAAACAAGGATCCGATCTGTATTTGTTAAAATGATACGGATCGGATCCTTTATTTCTTACATAATTCAATAAAATTCCGGATAAGACGGTGGTTATAAAACTCAGGGTGAAACTGGCAGGTGTATAAGGGTTTATTCTTGTGTTTCATCAATTGGTTTTTGCAGCTTGATGAAGTAAGCAGCAACTCAAAATCGTTGGGCAAAGTTATTGAGTCGTTGTGCATTTGCCTTACGGTAAATTTTTGTGGCAGCTCGTTAAAAAGCGGATCGGTTTTAACGATTTTTACCTCAAAATCGCCCGACTCCGGCTCCTGGCTTCGCAGCAATTTTGCTCCGTACAAATACCCGGTAATGTGGTGTCCGGCGCAAATACCAAGTACCGGTTTTTCAAGGTATTTAATCCACTGAAAATAGGGGGCATGGTGCTCTACAATATCGTCGCCTTGTGGCGATCCGCTTAAAATTATGCCGTCAAAAGCACTCAGGTTTGTAGCCGGGCACTCAGCGTATTCAATAAAAGCAGGTGTAGAACCGGCATCCGAAATAATTTGCAATATCGGTTCGGCAAACTCCCGAATTCCGGGTTCGGCATTATTAACAACTAATAGCTCAGCCATTGAATTTTGCTTTGTCGAGTTCATGAATAGCCGAATAGCGTCCCATTTCAATCAGTTCTTTTGCTTTGTAAAAATCGTAGGTTCCGCAGGCATCACGCGAAACACGAATTACCACATCGGGTTTCCCCTTTTCAATAGAATGGTTCACTTGTGTTAACATTGCGGTGGCTAAGGCCTGGTCGATAAGCGAAAGTAATCCAAACCGTTCTTCTTTTTCTTTTGGATGATTAATATGCAGGAAGTCGTAAAACTCGTTCAACCATTTTTTGTAGGTCGATTCCTTCGCTTCACTGTCTTCTTTTTCAACAAAATAATGAGGAACCGGAATGGCTGCATTTACATGAACGGCAATCAGCCTATCACCCTCGGTGCGTTTTACATTCGAAACAGGAAGGTTGTTCATCACACCTCCATCAACCAATACGGCATTCTCGCTGGTAATGGGCGTAAAAACCGAAGGGATGGCTATTGATGCACGAATAGCGCTAAACAAACTCCCAGTGGTAAACACCACCTCTTCGCGGTGTTTTAGATCAACCGCAGTTGCCGAGAACGGAATCGGCAAATCTTCGATAAGCGCATCGGGTACAAATTCCTGAATTTTCGCCAAAACTTTGTCTCCCTTAATCAGGCCGTTTCCGCCAAACGAAAAATCTACCATACGAAACATATCGTGCCGGTCAAGCGAAATTAACCACTCTTTAAACTCCGGTAATTTACCCAGTGCATAAATTCCGCCAACCAGTGCCCCCATCGATGTGCCGGCTATTGAGGTGATGTTGTACCCCCGTGCTTCCAGCTCTTCAATTACGCCAATATGTGCCATTCCGCGGGCGGCACCCCCCGAAAGTACCAAGGCAATGTTTTTACTCATTTGCTATTGTATTTACCGATGCAATTTAATTATTTTCCGGTGTATAATTCAAACTAATCATTTTTCAGGTAGGCATAGAATGCGTATATTCGACCAAAATTCAATAAATAAAAAACTGTAGAATGAGAAAATTATTAGTTGCTATTATAGCTTTGGCCTTGTTTGCCTGCTCGCAACAGCAGGATGGTTATAAAATTACCGTAAATATTGAAGGTGCCGACGGAAATGTGATGTTAGAGCAACGTGGAGCCAGCCAGTGGATAGGCATTGATACTGCCGTTGTGGTTGATGGTGTTGCGGTTCTTGAGGGAGAAGTGGAATTCCCGGGTTTGTATTATTTGTCGGTTAACGGCCAACGCGAAAAGGCCGTGTTGTTTGTTGAAAATACGAACATAACAGTTACCGGAAAAGCCGATTCTATTGCAGGCGTTCAGGTTAGTGGATCGACTACACACGATGAGTTTAAAACGATTAACGACCAGATTCAGAAAATTAGCGAAGAGTACATGGCGATTTACCAGGAAGCTCGTACAGCAAGTGCCGCCGGAGATACAGCCAAGGCTAATGAGTTGATGAAACAAGTTGAAGACTTGTACGCCAGCGTTGGCGAAATACAGGAAGATTTTGTGAAAGAAAATCCGGCTTCGTATGTTACTCCGCTGCTGTTAAGCCAAATTCAGTACGAAAAGGAAGTTGACGAACTGGAAGCTTTAGTGAGTAACCTGGATGCAAAATTAGATTCGGTTCCTGCGATTATAGATTTAAAAGCAAAAATTGAGCAACTGAAAACGGTAGCCGTTGGAAAAACTGCTCCTGATTTTACTCAAAACGATGCAGATGGAAATCCGGTGAAGTTCTCGGATATCTATTCAAAAAATGAGTTGACTTTGCTCGACTTCTGGGCATCGTGGTGTGGACCATGCCGTCAGGAAAATCCAAACGTTGTTGCTACCTATAACAAATACAAAGATCAGGGATTTAGCGTGTTTGGCGTTTCGCTCGACCGTGATAAAGATGCCTGGTTAAAGGCTATTGAGGATGATGGTTTAACCTGGGCTCATGTTTCAGACCTTGCCTACTGGAACAATGCTGCAGCAAAAATTTATGCGGTAAATTCAATTCCATCAAGTTTGTTGGTTGACAAAAACGGAAAAATCATCGCCAAAAATAAACGCGGCGAAGAGCTGGGCAAAACCGTGGCTGAGTTCCTGAGCAAATAGAACAAGTAAAGTTCAACAATTGAAAACCGTTTTAAGGATTAATGCTTAAAACGGTTTTTTTGTGTTCCATTGGCTGTATTGGTTAAGCTGGTTCAGAAAAAGAGAAGTTAAAAATCAGTGTTTTACGCTGTTTGAATCAGCAATAGTTTTTACGCTGTCACCTTCTGCGAATGTATATTTGTAAACACAAACCATAAGAGTATTGAAGATTAGAATTGTTAAGGTACCAGGTTACGTTGTGATAAAAAGTAGAGGTAAAGTACCAATTATGAATGTGTGATCGATTAAGTTGTTTTTTAAGACTGGAGGAGAGGAAAAGATCCTGGCATTTTTGTCAGGATCTTTTTTTGTTACGGCTGATTTATACCTAAAAGAAATCGGTAAATACATCGGTGGTAATTACTACATTTGCCGCATGCAAAATCATTTTGGAGAAATAGCCGGAGTTCTTACTGCCGTATTTTGGACAGTAACTGCACTGGCATTCGAATCGGCCGGTAAGAAGGTTGGTTCGTTGGCTGTAAACTTAATTCGTTTGGTAATAGCCTTTTTTCTTGTAGGCGCCTACAGTTGGGTAACCCGAGGTTTTTTCTTCCCCAGCGATGCCAGTATGTATGCCTGGAAATGGCTGGCTTTTTCCGGTTTGGTTGGTTTCGTAATTGGCGACTTACTCCTCTTTCAGTCGTTTGTGTTAATAGGTGCACGAATTGCCATGTTGTTAATGGCGCTGGCTCCGCCTTTTGCTGCGCTTATCGGCTGGTTACTTTTAGGCGAGGTACTTTCGCCACAAAGTTGGTTGGGAATGACCGTTACCATGACCGGTATTATTATCGTTATCCTGAAACGGGAAAAATCGGAAGAAAACGGTGTTAAAATCCGAAAGTTTAAATCGTCGTACCCCATTCAGGGAATTCTGTTGGCTTTGGGCGGTGCCATGGGGCAGGCGGCCGGTTTGGTAATCAGCAAAAAGGGAATGGGAGATTACGACGCTTTTTCGGCTACACAAATAAGAATTTTGGCGGGAACTGTGGGATTTTCTATTCTTTTTATCTTCATAAAACGCTGGCCGCGCGTTTGGGCAGCTTTAAAAAATGGCCCGGCTATGAAACGGATTACGCTGGGAGCTTTTTTTGGCCCTTTCCTTGGTGTTTCCTTTTCGTTGTTGGCCGTTCAGCATACACAAGCCGGAATTGCAGCTACACTGATGGCCATTGTTCCGGTGTTGATTATTGGCCCGTCAATACTATTGTTTAAAGAAAAAGTGAACTGGAAAGAAATTCTCGGGGCAGTAATTACTGTTGTTGGTGTGGCGATGTTCTTTTTGTAGAACGTGAGTCTGAGCGAAGTAGAAGAGAGGTGAAACGACACTTCGACTTCGCTCAGAGTGATTTTTATTGGGTGAAAACTCCTAAATTTCGATATTAACTTCCATATCCAGCCAATCTTCAAGCGTTTCTTTTACCTGCTGTTTTTGTTCTTTAGGCAAATTCCCGATTCGTGTGCTGTGGCTACCTTCGGGTTTTACAATTTTCAGGAAATTAGGTTTACCCGGAACATCAAATGCCGAAGCCGACCACGGATCCCACTCTCCATAAATAAACAGCATTTTGGCATCGGTTTTTTTGATGAATTTCTTTACCTCTTTAGCGGTCTTTTTGTTGTATTTAATAGCCAGTTCGGGCAGATAAATTCGGTTCAGCCAGCCTTCTGCACTTGTAATCGACAAATACTCTTTAAACGGTTCTATATCGTAACCGTAATAACCCAATTCGTGTGCCGCCTGCACATAAAACGATTTAAAAATATCAACACCTTCACTCGCCAGGTACATGGGCGACGATACTTTCACCAACTCGGCAAACAAATCTTTTGCCGGTGCATCCAGTGCCGGAATGTCGTCCAATGAGTTGTCGTATTGCCAAAAGCCATACGAGAATTCCAGTACCACATAATCCAGTAATTCGTCGTTATTCAGTAATGGGTTCAGATGCTGATTCTTACAGTATTGCTCAAGAAGAGGCAGGTATGTTTCGCGGTTTTTAAGAATTTGCAGTTGGAATGCCTGCACTTTTGCACGGCCTTCAGGAGTACCGGTGGTATTAGCAATAAACGGCTCGTGGCGCCCATCTTCAACGCCAAAGTTCAGCGGCGCCACATACGGTACCGAAATGTCAACGTCGTTGGGGTAAAGCCAGCGATGATACACTGTTGTTTGCCCTCCTTTGCTAATTCCGGTGCTTATCCATTTCCCCGAGTAATATTTTTTCATTAGCTGAATGATGTGGTGATGATCGGCAGCGGCATTACGTACGGTCAGGTAATCATAGTTCAGTGGCTCCGGCATCGATTCGCCAAAATAGCGGTGATCCATACAAATCTGGTTGGCTTCCAAAATCGGGCACAGTTCGTTTATGTAATTGGGGTTTTCCGAATAACCGCCGTTATAGCCTTCGGTGATAAAAACTACAGGCCGGTCAATACCTTTATCGGCAATTAACACCCGTTGCAAAAATGTTCCTTTCGCCGGATCAGAATGATCAACAGGCTGCTCCACCATTATTTTGTATTTGGCTGCAAAAAAGTCGGTGCAGTCCATTTGTTCAACACTTTTAACCTCGGGTTGACGCTCGAGAAAGACTTTTAACGTGGTTTGCGAAAACGATACTGCCGACAGCAACAGCAGAACCAGTAACAGTTGAAGTTTCTTCATAAGCTTTTTGAATTATGCGTTGGCTCTGGTTATCCAAAACCGTTTTTTGTACATTTGATTGCAATTAAAAAATAATATTCAACTTTTATTATGAGGAAAGCCATAATCTTTATCATTCCTGTTTTGCTCTTAGCGTTTCAAGCCGCCACACAGGAACTTCCCCGCGTTGAAATGCAAACTGAACTGGGAATCATTCTGGTTGAGATTGATACGATAAATGCGCCGCTAACAGCAACTAACTTTTTACAGCATGTTGAGGCGGGTACTTATAAAAATGCCTGTTTTTACCGCGTTGTTCGGCTGGATAACCAACCCAACAACGATGTTAAAATACAAGTGATACAAGGAGGAATGTACACCGAGCCGCGCTTTGAGACCATACAACCAATTGCACATGAAACAACCGAAGCTACAGGATTAAAACACCTTAACGGCACAATGTCGATGGCGCGGATGGAGCCGGGAACAGCATCAACCGAGTTTTTTATTTGTGTGGGCGATCAGCCGGAATTGGATTTTGGCGGCAAACGAAATCCCGACGGGCAAGGTTTTGCCGCTTTCGGACAGGTCATTTCCGGTATGGATGTGGTGCGTAAAATTCAGCAACAAAAGGATGAACAGCAAACACTGGTTGATAAAGTGAAGATTAAAGAAATTAAAACGGCCTTTTAAACGGCCTTTCCGGGGTAAAAAAGGGCTGCCTTTTGGCAACCCTTTTAAGTGTTTTCTAATTTGGCTGGTTGATTAGGGTAAGGTAAGCACCTCGTACCAATGTCCGTAACTCCCTGCATCAACGGTGAAACGCCCCAGTAAATAAATTGTATTTCCGTTGCGGTAAGGTTCTCCCATGTAATAGGAATCCGGTTCTTCCGAATCGGGCATTTCCAAAGTTACCATACCATAATCCGGATCGATATAGCCCGTTAACTGGGTAGCATAGAAGACATTATTTTCAGCATCAACCGAAAACATAATATCATAACCTTCTGCATAGCAGTCAATAATTTTATAAACATCAGCCTCAAGAGCCTTTTCAACCTGAACGGTCCATTCATTTTCCCTGAACTCAGAACTGAATGTTCCGGTTCCTACAGGCTCGAATGTTAATAAGAATGAAGCTCTATATGTCGTTTGACTATAGAATTCTGAAACATTGTCTCCTGTTAAGGTGAGGTTAAACTCGTACACTTTCGAAACATCAATTTGCGATATATCGACCAGCGGGACAATTTTCGCATAGGCTGTTCCTTCTCCCTCTGCAAAACTTACGGAAGTGCTTTCCAGATCAAAAACGCCTTCAATATTCTCATTCATTTCTAACGAAACCTGCGCAGTAGTTGGTGCATTTAAATTTGAACGTGCAATTTGAACATTTACCGAATAATTGTTTTCGGCAGTCAGTATATTTGCCGGAACAATTTCAGTGCTAAAAGCTACATATGCATCGGTTTCGTATAGTTCCCCAATATTGTCCTGGTCGCATGCAGCAAGCGACAGAACAAAAACCAATAATGCTAATTGTATTTTCTTCATAATTGTATTTTTTAATTGTCAGCCCATGGATTTTGATCACTCACCTCGTCCATATTTTTATTTCCGTCAAATTCCGATTGTGGTATCGACATCACAAAATCAGGATATTCAGGATCGAGTGTATTGCGCGACAGTAATTTTTGAGTGTGGTTACTGCCTTCGAAATCGCGGGAGAATCCGGTTTTTAACCGTTTAATATCAAAAATGCGGCCTACCTCGCCCCACAATTCAATACGTCGTTGCAGGATAATCTCATCGAGTAAGGTAGATGAACCATTCAGTGGAGTTGTTGGGCCGTTTGCATCGTTTACGGTTAGTGTGTTGGCATCTGTCAATCCCGAAATATCATAATTCGGATCGCGTTCTTCCATTAATTCCGCAAGAATAGTTCGTGCTTCACCAAACCGGTTTTGCATACAAAGTGCCTCTGCTTTAATCAGCATCATTTCTTCGTGCCGCATCAGAATATAATCGCCTAAAGCATTTGTTGGATCGGAGAAGCGGAATTTAAACTGGTTGTAGCTCAACTGTGTTCCCAGTGGCTCATTTACTTCCAGCGGGCCATTCCACCACATTTGTTTTCTCACATCTGTATCGGCCATTTGGTTGTATAACCACGAGCTCACACATTTTCGTGCGTTTTCGGCATACGATTGTGTACTGGCATCCATATGCCCGAATAAGGATTCGGTGTCAGATATTTGCTCGGCAATAATTTGCAGGCCCCAAAGCACTGCGCCGGCGTTGGCATTGTTAAACGCAAAACCGTTTGCCAGATTCTCGTGCGAAAGCATTGTCGTTCCTCCGCTCATGGCCATTGTAGCTGCCGATTCGGCGCTTGCCCAATCTTGTTTTTCCAAAGCTACCTGTGCTTTCAATCCGTTGGCCACGTAGTAATCGATATGCGACGAATGAGTGCGCGGTGCTGCCACCTCCGGATTGAGCAAGGCGAGTGCCTGCTGAAGATCGGCATCAATTTGTGTGTAAACATCGGCTACCGTGCCTCTCGGACTTCCTTCTGAAATGTTGGTAGTGGGTTCGGTGTAAATCGGAACTCCCGGGGCATTTTCGTTACCCACATAAGTTTGCTGATAGAAACGGATGAGGCTGAAATAAGCGTAAGCGCGCAAAGCATAGGCCTGCCCGATAAGGCTGTTGATCTCCGATGGTGCACCGGTTAAAACTTCCTGTGATGCAATAATTGAGTTGGCATTTGAAATTAACGTATAGTAAAAAAACCACACCGAATAAGGGCGGCCGCTTTTGTGGGTGTAATCCGATTTTACATTGTACATGTAATCGAACCAGAACCAGCCGCTTCCGCCTTCATTTTGTACCATATCTTCGCCCATAAGGTCGTAGGTAAGCAAAAATGCGGTAACCCCAAACTCTTCGTCGGCCCAGTTTGCCGACCACTCTTCGGCCACATACATAGCGCGGTATATTCCGTTAAGCGCCACATTCGCTTTCTGTACATCGGAGAATAATACATCGCCCGATGTGCTGTCTGTAGGGTTTGTGTCCAGTTCATCCTGGCATGCAAAACCTGCGAATACCAGAAATAACAGGATAAGTATTTTATCTATTTTCATGATCTGTTTGTTTTAAAATTTTACTTCAATTCCGAAAAGGCTTGTTCTCACCGGAGTATATGAAAAGTCGGTAGTTCCGGAGAAATCAAACTGCGGATTCATACCATCGAGATGAGAGAAAATGGCCAGGTTATCGACTGCCACATAAGCGCGAACACTTTCGATACCCACATTTTGCAGAATGGTTTTAGGAAGTGTATAACCTACCGTAATATTCTTTATTGAAAAATACGATGCATCAATTAGCTGGCTGTCGGTAAACGGGCGCGAGAAACCGGTTCCGTTCTGAATACGCGGAATATCAGTTACATCGCCGGGTTTTCTCCAGGCGCGTTCTACATTGGCAGCGTAATTGGTACCAATGTAAATCGGGTTCATCAGGTTGGAATAAACACTTTCGTAAACTTCTCCACCTACCGAGAAAGTCGTCATAAACGACATATCGAAGTTTTTATAGATTTTAAAGTTACTGCCAAAACCACCGTAAAAGTCAGGGATGCGACTGCCCGATATCCGTTTGTTTTGCGATGCTTTCTGGTAATCATCAGAAAGGTAGGAGTCGCCAGGTTTTCCATCAGCATCAAGGTCGTAAACCCAATACAACTGAGCACCGGTAGCTGCATCCACTCCGGCCGATTGTGCCAGGTAATACGAGTTGATTTCTGCACCTTTTCGCTGAATGATATTGCCGTTAACAATTTGATCTGTTTCGCCATCCAGTTCAACAATTTCGTTAGTTAACGAGGTAAGATTAAAGTTGGCATTCCAAACAAAGTTTGGATTCGAAATGAGGTTCAGGTTTGCATTAAACTCAAAACCGGTGTTCAGCATCTCGCCAACGTTGGCCCAGTAGCTATCGAAACCAAGCGATGTTGCCATTGGTTTTTCCATAAGCATATCAACGGTGCGACGGCGGTAATATTCAAAACTAATATCAAACCGATCGAAAAGAACGGCACCAACACCCACGTTAAAGTTGTTGTTCTCTTCCCATTTTATCGATGTATTTTCGAGCGATGAAAGTAGCGCTCCATTCAGGTTGGCATTGGCCCAGTCGAGGTTATAAAGCGACTGCCAGCCATAATATGTACCAATATTGTCGTTACCCTGTTTTCCGTAACTGGCTTTTAGTTTCAGGTTGTCGATGAAAGTCATTTCTTCCATAAAACTCTCTTCGCTGATGCGCCACGATCCTCCAACCGACCAGAAGTTACCCCAGCGGAAATCTTTGTGGAAACGCGATGAACCGTCGGTACGGAAACTTGCCGAAAGGTAATACCGGTCGGCAAAGTCGTAAGTTACGTTGCTCAGGAACGATTCGATGGAATAATTATCCTCGAACGAAGTAAGCCCCGAAGTTGTTGATCCCGGTGCCAGCTCTTTAATTCCTGAGTAAGGGAAGCCCGATTTTGAACCTTCCATTTCGTTAATGGTAAGCTTGTAAAACTCGTGACCGGCCAACACATTAATACTGTGTTTGCCAAAGTCTTTCTCGTAACGCAACAGTTGGTTAATGGTGTACGAAAGGCTTCGTACGATGGTTTTATCGAGATAGCCGCCAATGTTGGCAGCGTTACCAAAGTCCGGATTCCAGTAAACGGTTTGGTTGGTATTTATGTAATCGAATCCAACGTTCGTTGTAAATGATAGTCCGTCGAACGAACTGCCAAGGCCAAGCCCCAACAGATTTAAATGGAATCTTCCCGAAAGGTTATCGGCAGTAGTTTCGTAAGCATCTTCATATAAAGTTGCTACAGGGTTCCAGTTCGGGTTGGCACCTGATGGGCGGGTTAAACCATAGTCGAACTGTTTTTTGCCGGTTTCGGAAAGGATGGGATTGCCATTTTCGTCTTGCACATAAACCGGGTAAATAGGCGCCATAAACTGCGCCGAATACCATACGTTAGAGTTTGACGTGGTGCCATCGTAGCCCAGGTAGTTGGTTTCGGTTTTTGAGAAGTTGACGTTACCGCCATATTTAAACCAGTTTTTAGGAGTCAGCTCTGCGCCAATTCTTCCCGAGATACGTTCGAAATCAGTGGTTTTCAGCAACCCTTCATCTTTTAGGTAGGCTACTGATGCGTATACCTGAGAATTGTCGGATCCGCCATTTATAAATAACTGGTATTCCTGGCGTGTTGCATTATCGTTGGTCACTTCGTCAAGCCAGTCCGACTCGTAAAGCAATTTCGCCGAAGGATTCACTTGTCCGGTTTGCGGATCGATCAATTCAGAAACTGGCATGTTGTATGGATTGTACATTTCGTTGGCCCCAAAAATACCGGAGCTTCCTTTTAAGGCGTCAACAGCCATCGGGCCGGCCATATCAGGATGAACTCCGTCGGTGTAGATCAACGCATTCTTATAACCCTGGAATGAAGCTTCGATAAAATCGGCTGTGCCAAGTGTTTCGTATGGTTTAATGGCGCGGCTCGAAAATCCGTAAGTGGCTTTTAATTCCACCGACAGTTCTTTCGACTGGCCTTTTTTCGTAGTAATTACCACTACTCCGTTGGCACCGCGCGATCCGTAAAGCGCACCGGCCGAAGCATCCTTCAAAATGGTCATCGACTCAATATCGCCCGGGTTTATGGAGTTCAGGTTACCATCGAAAGGTACACCGTCAACCACATACAGCGGATTGTTGCTGGAGTTGATAGACCCAAAACCACGAATAACAATTTCTGCTCCTTCGCCGGGTTGTCCGGTTCCCGATGTGGTTTGAACACCGGCTACCTGTCCTTCCAGTGCTTTTGAAATATCGGCAACGGGCCGCTTTTGCAGCATTTCGTTATCGACCACTCCGGCTGAGCCCGTAAACGATTCCTTTTTAGCGGTACCGTAGGCTACAACCATAACTTCATCAACACCAATTACATCCGGCTCAAGCGTTACGTTGTAAACCGTAGCATCGGTAATGGGCACTTCCTCTCGTTTCATCCCAACAAAGGAGAAAATAAGGATTTCATCGGCAGGTACGGTTAACGTAAAGTTACCGTCCAGGTCGGTGGTTGTTCCGGAGGTAGTTCCTTTTACGGCAACCGAAACACCGGGAATGGGTAGTCCATCGTCGGATGAAGTAACCGTTCCGCGAATTTGCTTTGTTTGGGCGAATAGTATTCCCACTCCACAAAACAAAGCCACAACTAATAGAAGTAGTTTTTTCATATGATTCAAATTGTAGATTTTAAACTATCATGTGGAACGCACATTTTCTCCTTGCTCATTGAGAAAGGATTTTCATGATCGTTTCAATGATGTAAACTTATATTCATACTCAAGCGTTATTACCCTTCGCTTTTGTTCAATTTTTCAAAAGAAAACTCCCGTCGGGGAAACGGGAGTTTATTATCTGCCAGCCGGCCAGATAATTGCACTTTTTACATTTTAAATGCTGTTTAATAGTGTTTCTATGTAAAAAAAATGGAGTGCCGCTGTTAACGTTTCTAGTTCCCCGAATTCCCCTGTTAAATGTTGTTTACATGCCGGTTTTAGCTGTTCAGCGTTTGCCGGATTTTCAGCTTTTTGATCAAACTTAAAGAATGCTGCAATACGCTGCGATTTTTATCAACCAACGGTAAAATTCGGTATATTAAACTTGCTGATATTTATATGTGTGCTTTGTTGTTGGTTTTCATGTTGTTGGCTGTTAAAAATAAGTAGTTGGCAGACAAAAATTTGAGATTAGCCGTGAATTGAAGTTCTTTGCGCAATGTGGCTGTTTGTGTTAAACCACACGGTGATCTTGAACAATAGTTTGGTTTTTGGTTGATTATGTATATTTTCAAAGCAAAATAAATCCCGACAGATACGGTAGTTTGTAGTTTTTTTATGTAAAAGATACACTTGTTAGATTATGAATATCAGAAAGGTAAAGAACACTGATAATAGTTGTTTAGCCGAAATAATCCGGGCGGCTTTTCATGAATCTGATGCCCCGAAACAAGGAACTGTTTATTCCGATCCCACCACCGACGACTTGTATGAACTGTTTCAGAATGAAAAATCGATTCTTTGGGTAGCCGAAAACGATGGCGAAATATTAGGCTGTTGCGGGATTTATCCAACCGAAGGTTTACCCAAGGGCTGTGCTGAATTGGTAAAGTTTTACCTGTTGGCAAAAGCCCGGGGAAAAGGGCTGGGAACTAGACTGATGCAAAAAAGTATCGGGTCGGCAAAAGAATTGGGATTCGCTGAAATTTATATTGAAACTTTACCCGAGTTCGACAATGCCGTGAGCATGTATGAACGGGCAGGATTTGAGCGACTGGAAAAACCTTTGGGAAACTCTCGGGGCATACCGGTTGTGATATTTGGATGATCAAAAAGTTGTAAAAAAAGAGAGTGGATAAATTATTTGGATCGGAGTCACTCAATTAATATGAACATCAGAAGTTGCCATTAACGTGCTCCCATTGCAAGGGGAGCTCCCGAAAGGCTGTATGTTTGTAAAAGTGCATAAGCATCCAAGTTTTGTAAATTAGTTTTTGCGAAACAAAAAAAGATGAACACTTA
>NZ_FOHT01000043.1:0-30405 GCF_900111425.1 Draconibacterium orientale
ACAAAGAACGGTCAAACTGTGCAGGCTTGCTGCTAAGTTCGGTATATCTACTGTCATTACCTCATTATGCCCATTAAAAATGGGTGGACTCTCGCGATGACGCATAATTCAAGAGTTTTCGCATGAGGTTGGGTTGGTTGGCGGCATAGCCGCCAACCAACCCAACCTCAAAACTAACTATCTAAAAACCTTGTCATTGCGAATGCAGTGAAGCAATCTGTTCTTATGTAATTATTTTTCCACGGACACCAATGAAAAAAAGTGTATCAGAAACAAGCTTCGCATTCGCAATTCTGTTTCTAACACACTCTTTTCCGGTTAATTATTAAATATCGTTTTCGCCTTTTACGTAACCGAAATTGGCCAAAATACCACCATCAACATAAAGCACTTGACCGTTTACAAAGTCGGCTGCTTTCGATGCCAGAAACAAGGCAGCATTTCCCACATCTTCGGGTTCTCCCCAGCGGTTTGCCGGTGTACGCATCATCACCAAATCGTTAAACGGATGGCCGCCCTCGCGAATTGGCGCTGTTTGAGCTGTTGCAATATAGCCCGGACCAATACCGTTAATCTGCACATTGTATTTCGCCCATTCGCAACACATATTTGCTGTTAATAATTTCAAACCACCTTTTGCCGAGGCATATGCCGATACAGAGTTACGTCCGTAAACACTCATCATCGAGCACATGTTAATGATCTTACCGGCACGTTTTTCGATCATTTTTGGAGCAACACGTTTTGCCAAAATAAGTGGCGCCACCAAATCAATATCAATTACCTGTTTGTAATCGGCAACGAGCATATCCAAAATAGGAATACGCTTAATAATTCCGGCGTTGTTTACCAAAATATCAATATCGCCAACTTCTTCTTCAATTTGAGAAATCCCTTTATCAACCGCTTCCTCGTTGGTAACATCAAATTTTAAGGTGTATACATCAACACCTGCTTTGGCGTATTCGGCTTTGCATTCGGCAAGTTTCTCATCAGAAATGTCGTTTACACAAATTTTAGCACCGGCCTGACCAAGGGTTTTTCCAATGGCCATACCAATTCCGTGGGTACCACCTGTTATTAATGCTACCTTTCCACTAAGGCTGAATAATTCTTGTATCATTTCAATTTTTTTGTTGTTTGTTTTTGTGTACTATTTCAATTCGCGTGGCTGAATAACATCCATATCGGTATAATCGAGATTTTCGCCCGCCATTCCCCATATAAAAATGTAGTTTGATGTTCCGGCAGCCGAGTGAATCGACCACTCAGGAGAAATCACCGCTTGTTCGTTTTTCATCCAGATGTGACGCGTTTCCTGTGGCTCGCCCATAAAATGACAAACAGCTTGTTCTTCAGGAACTTCAAAATAAAAATAAACCTCATTACGACGCGTATGCTGATGTGCAGGCATGGTGTTCCAAACGCTACCTGGTTTCAACTCAGTCATCCCCATTTGCAGCTGGCAGGTGTCAACAACCGTGTTAATCATCAGCTGGTTAATATTCCGTTCGTTCGAAGTTTCCAGGCTTCCCATATGCAACACATTGGCATCGGCCAGTGTTACCTGTTTGGTTGGATATTCTTTGTGTGCCGGTGCCGAGTTAAAATAAAAGTGTGCCGGTTTGGCTGCATCGTCCGATTTAAAGATTACTTCCTTGCTACCACGGCCAATGTACAAAGCATCTTTATAGTTCATTTTGTATGCTGTACCATCAACCAAAATGGTGCCGATACCACCAACGTTCATTACACCCACTTCGCGGCGCTCGCAAAAGTATTCAGCTTTAAGCGGGTCGATGGTTTCCAGCAAAAGTTCTTCTTTTACGGGAACTGCACCACCAACGATGTAGCGCTCAATCGATGAGTAAACCATTCGAACGTTACCTGCTTCCATCAGGTTTTCCACCAAAAATTCTTTTCTTATCTTTTCTGTATCGTATTTCTTAAAATCCTCAGGATGATAAGCATACCGTCTCTCGTAAATTGTTGCCATAGTATTTATTTTTTAATTCTTAAACCATTTAATTGTACAAATGTAAGAAGAAAGAAACAGAAATGCAATCGATTGCATTGATTAAAAAATATTCTTAACTTTGTGGTAAATAAGACAACAAATGGCGCCAAAACCGGAAATTACAATACACGACATAGCCAAAAAGCTGAATATTTCGGCCTCTACAGTTTCGCGTGCTTTAAAAGACAATCCGTTGATTAGCGAAGCAACACGAAAAAAGATCAAAAAAGCGGCCATCGAAATGGGTTACCGCCCCAATGTTATGGCAGCCAATTTACGCACGCGGCGTACCAACACTATCGGTGTAATTGTTCCGCTGATTAACCGCCATTTTTTTTCGTCGGTAATTTCCGGCATTGAGGATGTGGCTTACAAACAGGGATTTGCCGTAACAATTTCGCAATCGAACGATAAGCTGGAAAAGGAAAGCACCATTGCGCACTCGCTGTTTTCGAACCGTGTTGACGGATTGATCCTGTCGATTGGTATGGAAACGCAGTCGTACGATCACCTGAAACTGTTTTCGGAAAGAAATATTCCGCTGGTGTTTTTCGACCGGATAGTTGAAGAAATTCCCGCGCATAAAATTGTTGTTGACGATTTTGGTGGCGCTTACCGGGCAACTCAGCACCTTATTGAGCAGGGTCGTAAAAAAGTGGCACATATCGGCGGACCTCTTAACCTGCAAATCTACGCGAAACGCGAAGCCGGTTACCGGAAGGCAATTAGCGATGCAGGACTGCAGATTAACGAAAACCAGATTTTGCATAACAGCCTTACCCGCCAAGACGGACTAAATGCCATTAAAAGTATTCTGAAAACAAAAGAACGACCCGATGCCATATTTTGCGCCAACGACACCACCGCATTAAGTGCTATTATTCATCTTAAAGAAAGAGGGATTAAAGTTCCGGAAGATATTGCAATTGTTGGTTTTAGCAACGAGCCGTTTAGCGAGCTGGTAACTCCTTCAATATCCACAATTAAACAGCCCGGATTTGAAATGGGGCAAAAAGCAGCCGAACTTTTAATTAAACAAATTGGCAGCAAAACAAAACCCAAAGCCTATGAAACGATAATGATGGAAACGGAACTGATCGTTCGAAATTCATCGCAACGAAAATAAACCACTATGCACTGGAAGTGCATAGGTTTAAGATTGAATGAAATTCAAAGAAGAATAATTGACAAAGCAGACATGAGTATTGAGTAATGAGTAGAGAGAAAAACTAAAATCAGTCTCAATACTCAAATCTCTGTACTCAAATCTACTTCCTTTTATAATGGAAATTTATAGAAACTAAAGTAGCTGCAATAAAATTGCAGGGTTTTAACCATTAACTAGAAAATAAAACATTCACATTCTTTTCTTCCAAATTCCTTAACCTGTACTCAGTAAAATCAACTCCACCGGCTACAATGCCTCACGCATAACACAATAATATTTAGCAGCGCTAAGTAAAACGGCCTGCAAAAACAAACTTTTCAACCCGCTTATTCAGCACTTATTATACACTAAAGCCCTCATTATCTGTGTAAATTTGAATAAAACAAATCCGTTTTGAAAATACGAGCCAACATAGGAAACCTGGGCATGCTCCTGTTCTTCAGTTTTAGCTATTTTAGTGTACATGGAGCATCCAATCTTATCAATAAAGAAGATGGATTGAATGTTCCTCCTGTGGCGCAAAACGATACCTTCTTTCTTGCTGCCCAATACAACCTAATATTCCACGGAGATGTACTGGTTAATGATTATGATCCGAATGGAGACAAAATTGAAATTCTGTTTGCTGCTTCTCCCAAAGAAGGAAGCCTGACAATGGACAAAGACGGGCACTTCAGGTTGGAGATACCAAATAAATGTGACGGAACAATTCGTTTCGACTATTACATTAAAGAACTTACTGAAAATGAATACAGTGCAGCGGCCAGAGTATTGATACAAATAATAGAAAACGCTGACCTTGATGATGTTCCGGATTACGCCGACCAGGATAACGACAACGACGGCCTTCCCGACTTTTTGGATGGTATTGGGCTGGATACCGACAATGATGGTATTCCGAACAATTTCGATATCGACAGCGATAACGACGGCATAACCGATAATATTGAGTGGCAACAGGAACATAACTATATTGCGCCTTCAGGTATTGATGCCAACAAAAATGGATGGGACGATGCCTACGACCCGGAAATGGGGGGCACGTACTACGAGCCAATGGACACCGACCGGGATGGGATACCCGACCTGACCGACACTGATTCGGATAACGACGGAAGAAGTGATTTATCGGAGGGATTCTATTCTAATACTGATGACAAAGCCGGAATACAATTGCTGCATTCCGACCAGGATAACGACGGGCTCGACAATCTTTTCGACCTGGTTATTAAAGGCTCGAACTGGCAAAACTCAACAGCCAGTAGTTCTTCTCCGGGCGATTCAAACCAAAACGGCATTCGCGATTGGCGCGACAACACCAGCCATATTTCGTCTCAAGAGGCTTTCATTTTCCCTAATCCGGTAGCTGAATCGTTCCAGTTTTTCCTTCCCGAACCGGAATTTGACCAGCAGTTAACCGTTCAAATTTATAATATAAAAGGTCAGCTAAGCAAAGTTTATACAACCACCTACAGCAACGATCGCATTCCGGTTCAGGAGCTAACAAACGGAACATACATTATTTCTGTTAATTCCGATAATTTTCAGCATTCACAACAAATTACTATTCAACACTGATTTCAAAAACATTTCCTCCAACTGTAACCCTTGTCATTTTTTGCAGTCACTGTTTACAGAACCAACAAAAATTTGGATTCGCATCGCTTATCGACTAAAAACGTCCATTGGTCGGATTTATAAAAACAGATTTATTTGATGTACTACTTTTGTTGGAGCTAAAAAACGATGTGGATGTTTGGCCAAACATCCAAAACAGAAAACAAATAGAAACAAAAGCCAAAAAATGATGAAAACAATCATGTTACTCCTTCTCCTTTCTGTTGGAGTTGTAGTTCAAGCACAGAACATTACCTTAAGCGGTTACCTCAGAGACGCCTCCAACGGAGAAGCACTGATTGGTGCTACGGTTTATGTTGAAGAACTGAAACAGGGTACCGCGTCAAATGCCTACGGATTTTACTCACTTACCATTCCCGAAGGAAGCTACACGCTTCAGATTTCGTTTATCGGTTACCAAACCATTAAACAGAAAATTGATGCCAAGGAAAGCCTGAACATTTCGCTTTCGTTACAGGAAAATACCGAAGTAATGGAAGAGATTATTGTAAGCGGCGAAGCTGCCAATGCCAATGTTGAACGTATTGAAATGGGAATGGAAAAACTTCCGGTGAAAACCATTCAGAAGCTTCCGGCATTTATGGGAGAAGTGGATATTATCCGCACCATTCAGCTGTTGCCCGGCATTCAAAGTGGCGGCGAAGCCAGCTCGGGATTATACGTTCGTGGCGGTGGCCCCGATGAAAACCTGATGATTTTGGACGAAGCGCCGGTTTACAATGCCTCGCACCTGATGGGTTTCTTTTCGGTGTTTAATTCAAATGCCATAAAAGATATTCAAGTTTACAAAAGCGGAATTCCGGCCGAATACGGCGGAAAAGCCTCTTCGGTAATCGATATCCGACAAAAAGACGGGAACTCCAAACAGTTTGGTTTCGATGGTGGAATTGGAAACCTGTCGAGCCGATTAACTTTGGAAGGCCCGATTATTAAAGACAAATGGAGTTTTCTGCTGGCCGGTCGCCGCACCTATTATGATATTTTGGGAAAAGCTGCCGGTTTGGATGAACTGGAAGACAACACCATGTATTTTTACGATTTAAACGGAAAATCGAATCTCGTCATCAACAACAATAACCGCATTTACCTTTCGGGGTATATGGGCGAAGATGTTTTTGAAATAGGCGAATCGATGTATATGCGTTGGGGAAATGCCACAGCAACGGCACGCTGGAACCACATTTTCGGCGATAAGATTTTTATGAATATCTCGGCCATTTTTTCTAACTACGATTACAAACTTGGAGTTCCGGGAGATAATGCCGATAATTTCGATTGGTCATCAAGGATAAAAGACTACAACGGAAAAGCAGATTTTACCTGGTTTATGAATCCACAAAACACGGTAAAATTTGGGCTGAACACCATCAGACATGAATTCCGCCCGGGTAAAATTACTACCAACGGCGATAACTCCATGTTTTCGGATATGGAACTGGCACACTACAATGCTATTGAAAGTGCGGTTTATCTTTCGAACGAACAGAAAATATCCGAACGATTTTCCATGCAATACGGCGTACGTTTAAGTCATTTTCAGCAGGTAGGCAAAGGAGAAGTGAATATTTACGCGGATCCGGAAAATCCTGATAAAAACGAAATTATTGAGACCATCAGCTACGGCAAAAAAGATAAAATTGGTGATGCATTCGTTCATCTGGAGCCCCGTTTAAGCATGAAATACACCCTCGACCGGAACAGCTCGGTAAAAGGATCGTACAACCGGATGGTGCAAAACCTGCACCTTATTTCGAACACGCAGTCGCCCACGCCACTCGACATTTGGCTGCCATCGAGTACTTACATAAAACCACTGAAAGTTGATCAGGTGTCGCTCGGCTATTTCCGAAATTTTCAGCAAAATATGTGGGAAACATCGGTTGAGGTTTATTACAAAGACATGCAAAATGTTCTGGACTACATTGAGGGAGCAGAACTGTTTCTGAACGATGCTATTGAAACCGAGTTGCTGCATGGTTCAGGCACTTCGAAAGGATTGGAGGCACTGGTTAAAAAATCGAAAGGAAAACTTACCGGTTGGGTGGGTTACACCTGGTCGAAAACCGAACGCGAAATTCCGGGTATCAACAACGGAAATCCATACCCGTCGTCGTACGACCGCACACACGATCTTTCGCTGGTATCGAGTTACCAGTTGTACGACCGCTGGAATTTTGCCGCCAACTTTGTTTATGCAACCGGAAATCCAACATCGTACCCGGTGGCCAAATACTATGTTCAGGGCAACCAGGTGTACGAATATTCGGCCCGCAACAGCAACCGCATTCCGGATTACAACCGCCTCGACCTGTCGTTTACCTACGACTTTAAAAAGAATGCAAACCGCCGTTTTAAACAATCGATAAACGTATCGGTTTACAATGTTTACGGACGACGAAATGCCTACTCAATTACTCCGGAAGCCAATGAAGACAATCCGAACCAAACGGAATTTATTCGTTTGTCGATTATCGGAGCTCCTATCCCATCAGTCACTTATAACTTCAAATTTTAATCGTCATGAAAACAGCACAAATAATAAAAGGAATTATCATTCTTCTGTTTGCCATAGTTGCATTCACCGCATGCGAAGATGTGGTTGAGGTGGAACTAAACGACGAAGATATTGACCTGATAGCCGTTGAAGCGTACATTAATACCAAGGCCGAAAACAACGTTTACGTAAAGCTTGAACGCACGCTTGCAGTAAATCAAACAGCACAAAACCCGGCAATCAGCAACGCCTTGGTTCAGTTAAGCGACAATGCGGCATCGCCAAATACGGTAACACTTGAAGAACAAGGTACCACCGGAATTTATGTATTGCCTGCCGGAACAAGTTATCCGGGTGTTACCGGCCGCACTTATACGCTAACAATTACCACTCCTGACGGCACAGTAATTACCGGGGAAGAGTATTTACAGAAAGTTGAAACGCTTGATACAGTAAAAGTGAATTTAAGCGACCGTGGCAATTACGATTACCTGGGAATCTTTATTAACTCGCAGGAAACTCCGGGTTTGGGCCATTATTACAAATGGGATATTTATATAAACGGAGCGTTTTTGAATGACGGTGAGGACCTGGCCTTTGCCAGCGATGAACTGGTGGATGGAAATTATATTTACGACATGTTAATCCTCCTCGACTGGGAGGACGAAGAAGAAGACAAAATACTTCATCCGGGAGATAGCGTTGTGGTGGAGCAACTCTCCATTTCGGAAGCTGCATACGAATTTTACTGGGGATTAAGCGACCAAGCCTGGGCCGGAAGCCCATTTAGTGTGCCGCCGGCAAATGTACCCGGCAACCTGATTTCCAACAACGGAAAGCGTATTCTGGGGCTGTTCTCGGCACGCGATGTTTCGGTTGGAAATACAGTAATCATCGATGACTCAAATTTTACACCTTTGGTATCGAGTATTCCCGGAATTTAACTACCATTGGCATAATAAAACTTTGAATTAAAAATTTCCGAAGAAAAAACGAAGCTTGCTTTATGAAACGAACATGAAATTGGCAAGCTTCGTTTTTCATGTCGGTATTAATTGCTACTTTTCGTTAGTTTTGCAGTTTTAGCGGAATGAAAAAGAACATTGAAAAAATAACGGGCTATTTAAAAATTGAGCAACTTAAAAACGACAAGCGCGTAATCGTTTATCTGATTTGCGTGCTTATTGCCACAGTGCTTTGGTTTTTAAATGCTTTGGAAAAGGATTACTCTACAACTATTGCTTACCCGGTTCGGTATGTAAGTCCGCCAAACCACCAGTTTTTAGCGAACAAACCTCCCGAAAAACTCGATTTGAAAGTTGATGCACACGGCTTTACACTTTTGCGCCATAAACTCAATTTTTCCTATTCGCCTATAATTTTAAACCTGACGAATATTACGCAAAACCTGGAATCGGACAATGGTACCTATCTGGTGCCAACAAATACCTTAAACCGACGAATTTCGAGCCAGATAAGCAGCGAAATCAGCTTGCAACAGGTAAATCCTGATATCATACGAATAGTTCTCGACAGTTTAAAAACTAAAACAGTTCCGGTAAAAGCCAATGTTTCAATCAACTTTAAATCGCAGTTTAATTTAAAAAATCAGGTGCAGGTAAAACCGTCACAAGTTAAGATTACCGGTCCGGCGTCGGTTGTCGATACCGTTCATTTTCTTTCAACTACAAAAAAATCGTTTGAAGAAGTGGATAAAACGATTACCCGCAACATAAAACTCATACATCCTGAAACAACCACGGTTGTTCCGGCAGAAGTGTTGCTACAAATTGAGGTGGAAAAACATACCGAGAAACAGGTTCGCCTTCCCATACAGGTTATTAATAAACCGGCCGATGTGCGGATTAAACTTTTCCCATCGGAACTTACGCTTAACTGCATTGTAGGTTTGAGCGAATTCGACAATATTTCGGAAGCCGATTTTCGGGCGGTGGTTGATTATGCATCGATGAGTAACAGCGAAAGCCGTCTGAAGGTGAAAATAACCGATAAACCATCGTTTGTTGAGATCTCGCGCTACTCTCCCGAATCGGTAGAATACCTCATTGAAACGTATTAAAAATGGCTTTAAAAATTGGAATTACAGGTGGAATTGGAAGTGGAAAATCGGTAATTTGCCAGGTTTTCAAACTTCTGGGAGCGCCTGTTTTTGAAGCCGACGTTTGGGCAAAGAAACTGATGAACTCGCACCCTGAAATTAAAACCGGACTTATTGACTGGTATGGCTCCGACATTTATTCACCAAACGGCACAATTGACCGAAAAAAGCTGGCTGGCATCATTTTTACAGATAGCACAGCGATGCAGAAAGTAAACGGTTTAATTCATCCCGTGGTGCGGCAGGAATTTATTATTTGGGCGGATAAACAAAACAGTTCATACGTCGTTCACGAAGCGGCTATTCTTTTCGAAAGCGGTTTCTATAAAATGATGGATCATACGATTTTGGTAACTGCCCCCGAAAAGATGCGGATCGACCGCGTAACGAAACGCGATGGTTCAACAATGGAAGCCGTTAAAGAACGGATGGGCAAACAATGGGGAGATGAGCAAAAACGCGAACTCGCTTCGTTAGAAATTAAAAATGACAACAAAACATTATTGATTCCTCAGATCATTGAAATCGATAAGAAATTAAAAGAATATGGCAAAATTTGGTAAATGGATAGGAGCCGGACTAGGTGCTTTTGCCGGCGGTCCTATCGGCGCAATTATAGGTTTTACAATAGGTTCGATGTTCGATGGTGGACAGGAAGCCGTAAAACGCGGAACACGAACGGGATACTCCGGCAGAACAACCACGGGCGGCTATGTAATGAGCCTTTTGGTTTTGGTTGCTGCCATAATGAAAGCCGATGGCAAAGTGCTGAAATCGGAGCTCGACTATGTAAAGAGATTTATGGTGCACAACTTTGGCGAAGACTCGGCACAGGAGGCTATAAAAATGTTGCGCGACCTGCTGCAACAAACCATTCCGGTTAACGAAGTTTGCCAGCAGATTAAAGTAAATATGAATTATTCGGCACGTCTGCAGCTGGTGCATTTTTTGTTTGGAATTGCCCAGGCCGATGGGCAGGTTGATGTGCAAGAGCAAAAGCTGATTACCCACATCTGCAACCAAATGGGCATTGGAAATAACGATTTTGAATCGATTCAGGCCATGTTTGTGCCCAACACCGATGGCGATTACAAAATACTTGAAATCGAACGCTCGGCCAGCAACGACGATGTGAAAAAGGCCTACCGCCGTATGGCCATGAAATACCACCCTGATAAAGTAAGCACTCTGGGCGACGAAGTTCAGAATGCGGCAAAAGAGAAATTCCAGAAAGTAAATCAGGCCTACGAAAACATTAAAAAGGAACGAAAGATAGCGTAATCAGTTGACAGTCTCAGTTAGCAGTTTTCATTGTCATCTCGAAGGAAGCATGACTGAGAGATCTGTTACTTTGCAGCTACCGGAAACAGATTTCTCACTTCGTTCGAAATGACAAAACAATGAAAATCATCTCAACAAATATTGCAGAAGCCCGGATAATTAACTGGAAGGGAAAAGAAGTCCCAACCGGGTTGTACAAATTTGGCGTTGACAAGGGGATTTTTCTCGGCAAAGAAGATGTGAAACACGACAACGTGATGGACCGCAGATACCATGGCGGCGTTGATAAAGCCTGTTACCTCTATTCTGCGGATCATTACCAGTACTGGCAAGATCTTTATCCTCACCTGGAAATGCCTTGGGGAATGTTTGGCGAAAACCTTACAGTGAAAGGCCTGCACGAGAAGGAAACGAATATTGGCGACACCTATAAAATTGGAGAAGCGGTGGTGCAGGTTACTCAACCACGCCAGCCCTGTTTTAAATTGCAATTCCGGTTTAACAACAACAATATTGTGCGCCAGTTTATCGACTCCGGTTTATCGGGCGTTTATGTCAGAGTTTTGCAAAAAGGGCACGTAAATCCCGGCGACAATATGCAGCTAATCGAAAGAAAACAATCGCTGTCAATCCACGAAGTTTACACCCTGCTTTATGCCGGCGAATTCGATGAAAAAGTAAAAAAAGCAGTAAACGATCCGCTAATTGCCGAAAGCTGCAAACGTGATTTAATAAAACGCTGGGGCGATTATTTGTAAGCCGTTAGGCTCCAAAACATTGCAAATAGAACCATTTTAAATAGCAACATATCTAAAGATTTACAGGTTACCTTTCTCCTTTTTTCCGAATATATAAGTGGACAAGGAAGGAAGTGCAAACCTCTTTCAACCATTAAATCAGAAGTGCAATATTAAATTGCGAAAGACATTAAGGAGGCTTTGAAGATGGCCTCCTTTCTTTTTAAAAAGGCGTTTCCACCTGAAATTTCAATAAAACAAATAGCTAAAAAAGAACAACCCGTTTCAAATTAAGTCTTGAAACGGGTTGTTAGCTATAAAATTAATACAGCTTTCTGTAATTCTTTTTTATGACTGGTGAGATTACTGAAACTACATTCTTTCAGGCATTTCAACTCCCAGCAAGCCCATACCAGTTTGCACCACCTGCCCCACTGCTGATGCCAGCACCAGGCGGAAGTTTTTCACACTTTCGTTAGCTTCTCCAAGGATTGAATGATCGTGATAAAACTGGTTGAATTCTTTTACCAACTCGTAGCAGTAGTTGGCAATAATCGCCGGGCTGTAGTTGTCGCCCGCTTCCTCAACTGCTGCAGGAAACAACGAAATACGTTTCACCAAATCCTTTTCTTTTGATGAAAGTGATTCAACTGCTACATTTTCGTCGATCGTAATATTTTGATCGGCAGCTTTCCGCAACACCGATTTAATACGTGCATAGGTATATTGAATAAATGGCCCGGTATTTCCGTTAAAATCGATCGATTCTTCCGGGTTGAACATCATGTTCTTCCTTGGATCCACTTTCAAAATAAAATATTTCAGCGCTCCAAGAGCAATCATTTTAAAGGTATTCTCGGCATCGTCTCCGGTTAATGAGTCAAGTTTTCCTAACTCGGCCGACATTTCGCGAGCCACTTCAACCATGTTATCCACCAAATCATCGGCATCAACAACGGTTCCTTCGCGCGATTTCATTTTTCCCGATGGCAATTCAACCATTCCGTACGAGAAGTGGTACAAATCTTTTCCCCAGCTAAATCCAAGTTTATCCAGCAAAATAGCCAACACCTGGAAATGGTAATTTTGCTCGTTACCCACCACATAAACCATTTTATCGATCGAATAATCGTTAAAACGCATTTTAGCCGTACCAATGTCCTGGGTCATATAAACCGAGGTGCCATCGCTGCGCAGCAATATTTTTTGGTCTAATCCTTCACCCGTAAGATCGGCCCAAACCGAGTTGTCCTCGCGTCGTGTAAAAGTGCCTTCTTCCAACCCTCTCAACACTTCTTCTTTACCAATAAGGTACGTGTCCGATTCGTAATAAATCTTATCGAAACCAACTCCAAGCGTTTTATAGGTTACATCAAAACCTGCATATACCCAGTTGTTCATCATCTTCCAAAGCTCAACTGTTTCCTCGTCTTTTGCTTCCCACTTTCTTAACAACTCGCGGGCTGCAATAATTGATGGTGCCTGGTTCTCGGCTTCTTCTTTTGAAATACCTTTTTCAACCAGTTCAGCTATTTCTGCTTTGTAATGTTTGTCAAATTCAACGTAGTATTTTCCAACCAGGTGGTCGCCTTTCATTCCGGTACTTTCAGGCGTTTCTCCGTTGCCCCATTGTTTCCAGGCATACATCGATTTACAGATGTGGATACCACGGTCGTTTACAATGTTGGTCATTACCACTTTTTTACCATTGGCCTTCAAAATCTCTGAGATCGAAAATCCCAATAAGTTGTTTCTGATGTGCCCCAAGTGAAGTGGTTTATTGGTATTTGGCGACGAGTATTCAACCATTACCAGCTCGCTATCGTCGGCTACCGGTTTTAAGCCAAATTCTGAATTGGTGAAACTGCTTTTTAGAACATCGAGCCAATAGCTCTGGCTGATCTCCAGATTCAAAAAGCCTTTAATAACGTTGAAGTTTTCAACTGTTTCAACATTTTCAACCAGATATTTTCCAAGATCTTCGGCAGTTTGCTCCGGCCCCTTTTTTGAGTATCGCAAAAAAGGAAATACCACAACGGTAATATCGCCGTCGAAATCCTTTCGGGTATTTTGTACCTGTACCTGGTTTTCCGGTAAATCTGCGCCGTATAAAGACTTCATTGCTTCAACGGTTCTTTTCTGAATCAAACTTTCGATACTCATAATTAAGCTTATTTTTTTGAGACCGCAAATATAACACATTACAGCCATAAACGAGAAAAGCCCTGCCAAATGACAGAGCTTTTCGAAAATATTTAATTAAAGCTTACTTGCGAATTTTTGCTACTTCAAATTCTGCTCTACGGTTTTTACGTTTGTTGTCTAATGTTGTATTAGGAACAGCCGGTTTAGTTTCACCATAGTTATTAGAACCTACATAAGCGTTGTTCACACCTTTTTGCAATAAGTACTTAACAACAGCCTGAGCACGTCTTTCTGACAATCCCATGTTGTATGATTCAGTACCAATATTATCAGTGTGACCACCAATTACGATATCGTATTCTTTAGCAGCATTCAACTGGTCAGCTAATTTGTCCAATTCAACTTTTGCTTCTGGTCTCAGTGTTGACTTGTCGAAATCGAAGTAGATAGTTGGAATTGAAATTTCACTCCAATCCGGGCAACCATTGTTGCTTGCAGGACCTACTTGTGAAGGACAATCATCTTCGCAGTCAATTACACCGTCGCCATCTGAATCAAGCGGACAACCGTCAGCGTCAACAGGACATCCTTTTGGTGTATCAGGACACTTGTCTTTTGGATCTGGAACGCCGTCGCCGTCGGTATCAGGACAGCCATTGAATTTAGCTAATCCAGGAGTATCAGGACAGTCGTCGTCTTTATCAGCAACTCCGTCGCCATCTTTGTCAGGACAGCCATTTAACGATGCAGGTCCAGCTTCTGTAGGACAGTCATCTTTGTAATCAGGAACGCCGTCGCCATCTGTATCGATCGGACAACCTTTTTCATCAACCTGTACTCCGGCAGGAGTACCAGGACATTCGTCTTTACGATCACTTACACCGTCACCGTCTTCATCTTTGGCTTTACCCAATGCGAATTCAAGTACACTGGTAACTTGAAAATGTTCGTCAGTCCATCCGTAAGCATTGTTTGGATCATCTGAATGGTATCCTTTAATGCTGTTCACATAAGATCCTGAAACGAAAAGTGAAGTTTTTTCACCAACAGGGAATTTTAATCCTGCACCATAATCGAATGTAAAATCACTTTCATCATTATCCCACATATAACCAGGACCACCAAAGAGGTATGGCTGAATAGCCATATCGTCATTGTAAAGTTTTATACGCAGGTTTAATAATGATGCAACTACATCAGTTCCGGCATCATTGAACGACCACCTGTTGTCGAGCATTAAATCGAACCTTGGAGACAGGTATCGGCTAACATAGAAATCAGCTAAAATTCCCGTAGCTTCGGTTTCAATGTTATATTCCAATCCAGGGCCAACGCCAATGCCCCATTTGTTGTCTGCATTTTGTGCAATGGTATAACCAAGGGACAAAACTAATGCAAATAAGAAAAGAGTAATTTTTTTCATAGTTTTGAAATTATTTTTTTTGTTGTTTGTTGAATTCTACGGGCAATTTAGAAATTAATTCGCAGGTATCAAAAAAAGTTAGCCGTCTTAATTTCATGCTTTAGAATATTTTTTCACAAATTTAAATATTTAAGTTCAATTAATTCAAAATATTATACATTTTGTTCTCAATAATCGATATCGAAACTACCGGCCAAAGTTATAAAAACGGTAAAATTACCGAAATTGCTATATATCAACACAACGGGCAAGAGGTGACCGACTCTTTTTCGACCCTTATTAATCCGGAGATGGACATCCCTTTTTTTATTACCGAGTTAACCGGAATTAATAATGAAATGGTAAGAACTGCTCCTAAATTTTATCAGGTGGCCAAAAAAATTATTGAAATGACAATGGGACGAACTTTTGTTGCCCATAATGCCAGTTTCGATTATAAATTTATAAAGGAAGAATATGCGCGCCTTGGATACAATTATCACCGGAAAACAATGTGTACAGTAAAACTATCGCGAAAACTGCTTCCCGGACATCCGTCGTATTCGTTAGGGAAGCTTTGTGCCGATTTAGGAATTGAGATTAATGGCAGGCACCGCGCTGCAGGCGATGCACTGGCCACTGCAAAACTTTTTGATATTCTTGTTGACCGAAACGACTCGCTGGGAAATCCCAAAGCCGTTAACAATTACAAATTGTTTTAATCGGCTTTTTCTTCTTTTGTTTCGTCCTCTTCAGGTTCTGAAAAGTCAAGCATGTCCTTTTCCTGCAAAGCATTGTACCACTGAAGTACTTTTTTAATGTCGGAAACATATACACGATCCTGATCAAAATCGGGCAGTACTTTCTCGAAATAAGTCTTCAATTCATTACCTGACGATTTGTGCGAAATGGCCGCTCCACCATCCTCTGCATCGGAAATGGCTTTGAAAACATCTTTTAACGGCACATCACTTTCGTACGTGTAAATGGCTATATCTTCCAATGCCGATACTTTGGCAGTTGAATAAACCGGAATGCGCTTTTGCGTGTCTAACGATTCAACAATAATGCTGTTTTTACTTTCGGCAACCATTTTGAACAGTCCCGAATGTCCTGAAATTGCTAATATACCTTTTAACATGACTATCTAATTTTCGGCGAAGATACAATTTTTGTAGATTTCAAAAAGTAAGTACATAAAGTAAAAAGCCGGAAGCCTGCCTGTTTTGGCGAACTCCCGGCTCAAAATATTAATTTTTAAGATATTAAATCAAGCGTAAAACATTTTAATTAAATCCGATTTTATAAATCACCCCGGTTTTAAACCAACGCCCGGGCTGAATAACATTACCAATATCGTTGTATTGTTTATCGAAAATGCTGTTTACCGAAGCAAAAAACGAGAACTGATTTCTCCGGTAGCTCAACTTGCCGTCGAAAACCCAGAACGGATCGTAGGCTACTTCTCCAACCGGCATTTTATTTTCGAATTGGGTGTAGCTGCCTTCCCTATCCTGAAAAACAAAATGCAGATCGAGAGTTAAACCTTTCGCCAGCTGCTCGCTAAGCGAACCAACCAGTTTATGTTTCAGGTTATCCAAAGCATAATTCGACACAAAACCGGCATTCCCTTTTTCTACATTATTATATAGGTAACTGATTTGAATATTTGGATAGTGGCTACCAAACGCATTTCGGAACAACACCTGCGCCTGAATCTCAGCACCCCGATTATTGATTTCGGTAAGGTTTTGGGGTTGCCAGATTTCCGAAGTCACATCTTCCTTTACCCAATCGATAATATCTTTTCCCTGGCGGTAAAACAACACCACATGTCCGCGCACCAGTTTCGATCGTAGTTTTAAACCACCTTCCAGGGTGGCCGACTTTTCAGGTTTCAAATCGGGGTTACCACTATTCGACGGACCATCGTAATACAAATCGGTAAAAGTTGGCATTCGTAACGACGTGTTGTAACTGGAGTACAATTTCACCGCATCCGATACATTATAACTTACATCAATTCCCGGAAAAACATTTAACCCCAAATCGCTTCCCGAAATGTAGTTGGCCATCAATCCGGCTGTAAACGCCCACTTATTTACATAGTATGCGTGTTCCAAAAATCCGGAAACGGTATTCCGGTCATCCGATTTGGTGAACTGCGCATCTTCTCCCGGCACATCTTTTGGCTCGTCCATGTCAATTCCCAGCGTATTACTATATATCTGTTCGCGGCGGAATTCAACACCAAACGCCGTTTTTCCGCCCGCCCACTTAATCCACGAGTTCAGGTTAGCACCATAAACATTCGTCAGGTGATAATTGGGCCCCGAGTACCAGCCCGGCAGTGTGTCGTTTTGCCAAACCTTGTAACCATCATTGGTTAAAGCATATTTATCGGTTCGGTACAATTCAAACCGATCGTGATGACGTCGGTAATAAACCACCGGAGTCAGATGCAACGGTCCATTCCCCTCCCACTTCAGCGAGGTAAACACTGTTTTTGTTGCTTCGTACTGGTTCGGATACTTCGGCGTGTAAAAGCTATTCGCACCAAATCCTTTTTCCGAAATACCCAGTTGGAATTTCAACACACCCTTTTCGGTATTCAATTGATTGGAATAAAATCCGTTCAGCTCATCAAAATCGGTGTTGTTCGTGTAACCGTCCGATCGTTTTCCGTTAAACGCAAGCATGTGTTGCATTTTTCCTGTTGAAAATGATCCGGAAAGATTTCCATCGAAATAACCAAAGCTACCACCCGAAACTGCAGCAGAAATCTCAGAATTTGCCGACTGACGTGTTACAATATTAATGGCCCCCGAAAAAGCGTTGGGTCCATATACACGTGCAGCAGGTCCTTCGAGAATCTCGATTCGCTCGATTTGGGCTAAACTTACCGGAAGATTTAAATTGTGATGGCCGGTTTGCGGGTCGGTGATGTTGATGCCGTTCAGCAGGATTAACGTTTGGTCGAAAGTACCACCGCGAACACTCACGTCCGCCTGTACTCCTTCAGTTCCCCGTTGCCGTACGTCGATAGCTGCAACATACTCTAACAGGTCCTGAACACTCTGAGCCGGCGCCGCCTCAATTTCTTTTCGCTCCATCACGGAAATTATCCGTGCAACCTGCGAATACAATGCAGGTGTTCGTTGCGCACTTACCTCGATCTCATCAAGGTCGTATTCCATTTTAACTTCAGAAGTATCCTGAACAGTCGCCATTGTAATTACCGGTGTTGATAGGAAATACACCACCGACAATACTGAAATGACAACTTGTTTCCTTACGGTCAGAAAAGAAGAATAGTTCTTCCTCCCCCACTTCCGGAAAGTTAAAACAGATTGCGCATCATGATTAAACTTTAAATTTTTCATTATAATACTAATTGAACTTTAACAGACAGGATATTTTAAAAACGCTTGATTTTTTGTTTATCGACTTATCCCGTCTCAAATTCGAACGACAAATATACGCTTTACAATCACATATCAATAACCTCGAAAAGGGGTAGTTCCTAAGGAAACAAAGACTTAACAAAGGGTTTCGTAACCTTTAACCAATCAATGCGTTAGGCACTATAGAGAATCTTTATATAGCATAGACAGAATCAACTGCAATATCGCTCTGTTTTTTTGCAATTAAGGACAACAATGACTTAAATTTGTTTAGACAAATTAAAAATAAGACGCCATGACTCAGATTCAATTTAACAACGCTTTACTCGGCTTGAGTGACAAATTGCATTACTATGCACTTAGTTTAACTGCTGACTCGGAAAGAGCTGACGATCTGTTACAAGAAACTTTCCTTAAGGCATTAACTTATCGTGACAAGTTTACACAGAACACGAATTTCAAGGCATGGATTTACACCATTATGAAGAACACCTTCATTAATGATTACCGTAGAAACGTAAAAACAAAGAACACCTTTGATGGTTCAAACAACGATTTCCACCTGATGTTCTCGAAAGACAAAGTTTATCCTGCGCCGGATTCGTTCTACAGTTCAAAAGAAATTAATAAGAGCATTAACGCTCTAGAAGATGAATATCGAGTTCCTTTCCGTATGTTTTTAGAAGGGTACAAATACAAAGAAATTGCTGAACAACTTGACTTACCTTTAGGTACTGTTAAAAGTCGGATTTTCTTTACCCGTAAAAAACTGGAAAAAGCATTGAACGAATATTCAGAAAATTAATAATAGAAATAACGTGTATTGGTTTTTAAAAGGTCTTCAAAAATGAAGACCTTTTTTTATGGACAAAACGGATGTCATCTTTTGTAAAAGATGACATCCGTTTTGCTTACACGAACCCTAAATCTTTTTTACTTTTATAAAATAATTTATACCTTATTTTCTCCCCTAATGTTAGGGGAGATGTCAGCGTAAGGCCTGGGGGCGGATTGACAGAGGGGTACTGTTTCAAATTACAAATTATTACCATGAAAAAAATTGCAGTTCATTTAGCCGACGGATTTGAAGAAATAGAAGCCATAAGTATTATTGATGTACTTCGTAGAGCAGGTTTTCAAGTTACAGTTGTTTCCATGAATGAAAAGATGGACGTTGCCGGTTCGCACGAAATTACCGTAAAAGCCGATGCGTTGTTTGAAGATTTGGATTACGATAATATTGATATGATCGTGCTTCCGGGAGGAATGCCGGGAGCGGCAAAATTAAAAGCACACAGCGGACTAAGAGAGGAAATCTTAAACTTTTATGACATGAATAAACCTTTGGCAGCCATTTGTGCTGCTCCAATGGTGTTCGGGAATCTGGGTTTGCTGAAAGAAAAAAGGGCAACTTGTTACCCGGGATTTGAAGAAGAACTACACGGAGCTATTATTACAGGAGAAGCGGTGGAACAAACCGAAAATATTATAACAGGCAAAGGTGCCGGTGTTGCCATCAAATTTGCACTTAAAATTGTGGAGCTATTTAATGGGAAAGAAGTTGCTGATGAACTGGCGGTGAAGATGATTGAGAATTAAAAGCTGCGATTTTGCGATACGATCCGCAGTATTCCCAATGCGGTCCCTACTTTTCGTCATCAACTTTGTAAAAAACAAAAGCCGCCTCGTTACGTTAAACGAGGCGGCTTTTATTAGAGAAGTCATAGCATCACTTGCAGTGATATTATGACCCGTTATGCATTATTTCGTTTTTTCGGCAATCCAGTTTTTGGCATTAACAAAAGCCTGAATCCATGGTGCCACTTCATCCGCTTTCCGGTCGGCAGGATAATTGGGCCACAGGTGCGGTTTAAACGCACGCTCGAGGTGAGGCATCATTACCAAATGACGGCCATCATCCGAACACAGCGAAGCCGCATTAAAGTGCGATCCGTTTGGATTACCTGGGTAACCTTCGTTGCTGTATTTCATTGGAATATTGTACTGATCTTCGTTAAACGGCAGGTAGAATTTACCTTCGCCGTGCGCTACCCAGATTCCCAGTTTCATGCCGGCCATATTCTCCAACATCACCGATTTGTTGTCAAGAATATCAACATTCAGGAACGACGACTCGAATTTGCCCGATTCGTTGTGCAACATTTTGGGCTGAATGCTGTGCTCCGGATAAACAACTCCGAGCTCAACCATTACCTGGCAACCGTTACAAACACCCAAACTCAGCGTGTCTTCGCGTTGGTAGAATTTCTCCAATGCTAATCTTGCCTTTTCGTTGAATTTAAAAGCTCCGGCCCAGCCTTTTGCCGAACCAAGTACATCGGAGTTCGAGAATCCACCCACGAAAACGATCATATTCACGTTTTCCAGCGTTTCGCGTCCTGCAATCAGGTCGGTCATGTGAACATCTTTTACATCCATTCCAGCCAGGTACATAGCGTAGGCCATTTCGCGGTCGCCGTTTACCCCTTTCTCGCGGATAATCGCGGCTTTAACACCCGATGCTGTGCGACGTTTCAGGTCGATGCTCAAATCGGCAGCCTTACCGGTGAAATCTTTAAAGTCGAATTTTAAAGCCTGATCTTTATAGTTTTTAAAGCGTTCCAGCGCTTTTTCTTCTCCACTCTGTTTGCGGTCTAATAAATACGAAGTTTTAAACCACATATCGCGTAACGAGTTGATATCAAAGTCGGCTTCAACCGTGCGGTTCATCACCCTTACTTTGCGGTAAGGAACAGGGAAACCTAACGACATGAACTCAACTCCTGCTTCTGTCAGTTGCTTTTTCACCTCGTCGTTATCAGCACACTGAATAACAATTCCGGGGTTTTCAGCCAATAATATTTTCGCCAGATCTTCTTCTTCAAAGGCAGTAACATCGATTTTCATTCCGCCTTTTACATTGGCAAAACACATTTCAAGCAAGGTAGTAATCAAACCTCCCGAAGCCACATCGTGTCCGGCAAGAATAAGTCCCTGTTGAATCAAATCCTGAACTTTATTAAATGCAGTTACAAATTTGGCTGGATCGGCAACTGTTGGAGCTGTGCGACCAAGTTTATTGATCGACTGAGCAAAAGCACTTCCGCCCAATGCACGTTCCATAAACGACAAGTCGATGTACAGAATCTCTTTACTTTCGTCGTTCACCAATACCGGCTCAACCACTTTTTTCACATCGGTAACTTCGCCCGACGATGAAATGATTACCGTACCAGGAGCCAACACCACATCGTCTTTGTATTTCTGTGTCATCGACATGGAGTCTTTACCAGTCGGAATGTTGATTCCCAGGGCGCAGGCAAAGTCGCTGGCTGCTTTTACGGCGTTGTAAATGCGGGCATTTTCTCCCGGATTTTTTGCCGGCCACATCCAGTTGGCACTCAACGATACACTTTTGATTTTATCGGGCATTGGTGCCCAGATAATATTTGTCAGCGATTCGGCAATTGAAAGCACCGAACCTTTTTCGGCGTCAACCAATGCTGCTACCGGTGCATTACCGATTGCAGTTGCAAATCCGGCTTTTCCCTGGTAGTCGAGTGTAATTACACCACAGTTATTCAGTGGCAATTGCAATTCGCCGGCACATTGCTGTTTGGCAATTCGTCCGGTTACCGAGCGGTCAACTTTGTTGGTTAACCAGTCTTTACATGCCACCGACTCCAGCTGAATGGTTTGCTCAACCAAATCGTATATTTCTTCCCAGTTGTATTCTAATTCATCAAACTCAGGAACAATGGTTTCGTCTTCCAAAATCGTTTTCGGAGGATTTCCGAACATATAACCCAACTGCCAGTCGATTGATTTTTCGCAGGTTGTTGAGTTCTCGAATGTAAACTGCATATCGCCGGTTGTTTCACCAATTTCGTAAATCGGTGCACGCTCGCGCTCGGCAATTTTACGAAGCAGTTCAACATGTTCCGGTTTCATAACCAGTCCCATTCTTTCCTGCGACTCATTACCAATAATTTCTTTTTGCGAAAGCGTTGGATCGCCAACAGGCAATTTCGAAGTATCGATTTTTCCACCTGTAGTTTCCACCAGCTCTGATAAACAGTTCAGGTGACCGCCAGCACCGTGGTCGTGAATCGATACGATTGGGTTATCATCAGCTTCACTCAAGGCACGAATGGCGTTATAAGCCCGTTTTTGCATTTCGGGGTTGGCACGCTGCACCGCATTCAATTCAATGTGGTTTTCAAATTCGCCGGTTGCAACCGATGAAACAGCGCCTCCGCCCATTCCAATGCGGTAGTTATCGCCACCAAGCAATACCACTTTATCGCCTTTTTCAGGATCGTCTTTCAGACTGTCTTTTTTATTTCCGAAACCGATACCTCCGGCAAGCATAATTACTTTATCGTAACCATATTTCACAAAGTTTTCGAAATGTTCGAAAGTCAATAATGATCCGGTAATCAGTGGCTGACCGAATTTGTTACCGAAATCGCTGGCACCGTTTGATGCTTTGATCAGAATTTCTTCCGGTGTTTGGTACAACCAATCACGTTCTTCGGTTGCCTGCTCCCACGAACGCATCGATTCTGTACGCGGGTAAGAAGTCATGTAAACGGCTGTTCCGGCAATTGGCAAAGCTCCTTTACCCCCGGCAATACGGTCGCGAATTTCGCCTCCGGTTCCGGTTGCCGCACCGTTAAACGGCTCAACTGTTGTTGGGAAGTTATGTGTTTCGGCCTTCAGCGAAAGAACCGTTTCAATATCTTTTACTTCAAAAAAGTCGGGTTTATCTTGTGTTTTTGGTGCAAACTGTTCAACAACCGGTCCTTGTACAAACGAGCAGTTGTCTTTGTATGCTGAAACAATTTTATTGGGATGCTCCTTCGATGTCTTTTTAATCAGCTGGAATAACGATGATTCCATTTCTTTTCCATCGATGATGAAGGTTCCGTTAAATATTTTATGACGGCAGTGCTCCGAGTTTACCTGGGCAAAACCGTAAACCTCACCATCAGTAAGCGGACGCCCCATTTCTTTCGACACCGAAGTGAGATACTGAATCTCATCATCGCTTAAAGCCAACCCTTCCTGTTCGTTGTACGCTGCAATATCTTCAATATTCAAAATCGGATCGGGTTCTTTGTCGATCGCAAAAATCTGCTGATCCAACCCTTCATAAATCGCCTGAAGCATTGGATCGAACTTTGCTTTTTCGTTTTCTACCTCGAAAAATTCCTCCATGCGGCGGATTCCTTCAATACCCATATTTTGGGTGATCTCAACGGCATTGGTACTCCATGGCGTAAGCATTTCCTTACGCGGGCCTACAAACCAACCATCGATTTTTTGCGGTTTTAAACTTTCGGCACCTGAAAATAACCAAACCAGTTTTTCGATATTTTCGGCGCCTAAGGGCTGTGCAGAGTAAACTGCGATAATACTGTTACTTTGAGTTTTAAAGAATTGAATCATGTTGCAGCGAACTATTAATTTAAGAACATGTTGTAAAACACCTCACAAAGATAAAAAATAATAATTGGCATATTGGATAAGTTGCAACTATAAGACAACAGTTTTTTAATGTGCAAACGTTAAATAGGATTAACCAGAAAAATTTATCAATTTTTCACACGCAGTGTTGACGAATGAAAATCAACCAACCATAAGTATTGTACAATACTTATTTAATGATTGTCAATGTCAAACCTGACAAATAATTGTTTCCCAATTATTTCGTCAGCCCTACGGGTGATTAATTCATTTTTATGAATTAATCAGGTTAAAACACAATAGATTTCATTTTTTCTGATTTTCTTTGGGCAAAATTAAGTACATGAAAGCTTTATTATTTATTGTTGCTGTAGTAGTTATGGTCTCGTGCAGCCCGCAACGAAGTTTACAAAAAACATATGTTGGGAAACCGTTATCGGCGTTGGAATCGGAATTGGGTAAGCCCCACACCGTTTTTAACAAAGAAAGCGGTGACATTTATATTTTTGAAAAAATTGAAATGCTAAAAAGCACCGAAATCAGCCAGCATAAGCTAACACTTGATCCGATGGTGACACCAAAGGTGAAAAAAACATCGCATTACACAGTCACTGTCGTTGATGGCGTAATAACAAAAATTGAACTGGAAGAACAATACGAACGCAATAAATAAATCGACCGAAATCTGCCAATAACTGCAAAAAAACAAATTGTATTAATTAGGTTTCAATAAATTTTATAGTTTTGCAGGCACGTTCAAAAAAATTAATGCCCAGGTGGTGGAATTGGTAGACACGCAAGGTTGAGGGCCTTGTGGGAGAATTTTCCCGTGCAAGTTCGAGTCTTGTTCTGGGCACGACGTAAAAACCATCAAAAATCAAAAGCGCTTAAAATCAATGTTTTAAGCGCTTTTTTGTTTTCCAGAAAGTCAAAAAAGCACAAAAAAAGTCAAAGTAAACGAGACTTTATCGAGAACAAGCATTTTTTTCAAAAACTGTTCTCGGCAAATCGTGTAACTCTCTCTTTTACAACATTTAAATTGATACGAATTGACTCGATTTGGTGTTGAAAAACATGGTCAGAATGGGTATTTTTGACCAACAATCGAGAACAATTCTTCTAAAACTTTAAAATGAAGAAATTATGAGATTGACGATTAACTTTTTGATGAAAAAATCGAGACAGAAAAACAATGGTGAAATCCCTGTTTACGTGAGATTTACTATGAATTCAAAACGAGTAGAACTATCTACCGGAATTTACTGCCATTCTGATAAATGGGATGATGTTGGGCAACAAATCCGAGGGAGGAATGAATCCGCCAGGATTCTTAATAACAGGCTGGACAAAATCCAAAATGAAATTCAGGATCATTATAATAAGCTAAAATCTTCCGGTGAAGAATTTAATGTCACAACCATAAAAAACAAACTACTCAACATTGATGAAAGTAAGGGGATCCTTAAAATATTCGATTACTACTTAAATAGTATTCTTGAGAAACTGGATAAAGGTTACTCCATGGAAACCTATAAACACTATAAGTCGTCCAGAAAGAGATTGGCAGCCTTTATTAAATACCAATATAAAAAGGCCGATTATCCGGTTGAGTCTATTGATTACAAATTTTTAGATGCTTTCGATGTTTATCTGAAAAAAAGGTTCAAAGTTCACCAGAATACGGCATGGAATTATCATAAACATTTACGACGTGTTTTAAATCTCGCAGTTTCAATGGATCACATACAAAAAAATCCATACAACAAATACAAAGTAGACTTAAAGGAAACTCATCGTGAATTTTTGACATCTGAAGAACTTGCTAAAATCGAAGAAAAAGATATTCAGATTGAACGTCTATCTGCAGTTCGTGACATATTTGTTTTTGCGTGTTATACTGGTCTCTCCTATTCAGATATTTCCAAATTAGGTAAACAGCATTTGCAAAAGGGTATCGATAAAAACGAATGGATAATCATTGACAGGTCTAAGACCAATAACCGGTGCCGAATTCCGATTCTACCGAAAGCCAAAGAGATTTTGGAGAAATACAAGAATTATCCAAAAAATCATAACAAAGACCTACTGCTTCCCGTTCTAACGAATCAGAAAATGAACAGTTATCTGAAAGAGCTGGGTGATATTTGTAGTATCAATAAAAGTATTACAATGCACATGGCCAGGCACACATTTGCAACTTCCGTAACTTTAGCAAATGGAGTTCCTATTGAAACCGTTTCAAAAGTACTTGGACATTCCTCTCTGAAAACGACACAGATTTACGCAAAAATTCTTGATCAGAAGATTTCGGAAGATATGAGTATGCTCCAGTCAAAATTATCTGAAAAAAGAGATAAGAATATAATATAAATCAACCTAACAGTAATTAACATCAAAAACAAAATACAGAATGATTTTTTCTTTTATATCACACAATTGTGTATCTTTGTATCAACATGCTTACCCCGCTTCCCATAAGAACAGCGCGCTCAGGGTGAGCTTTTTATTTATATACCCATGAAGAAAGTGCCATATAACAAACCGGCACTCACATATGCCGACCAACTTGCACAAGTAAAATTCCGTGGTTTAATTATTCCAGACGAAGAAGAATTTTTAAGTCTTTTAGAGTTAAAAAGTTATTATCGGTTAAGTGGCTACTGGTATCCGCTGCTGGCTGACAAACAAAACCACATATTCAAACCGGGTTCCAGTTTTAAAACAGCATTTAGCATTTATAAATTCGACAGGGAACTTCGGCAGCTGGTAACCAATGAAATGGAAAAGATAGAGATTGCAGTCAGAGCTAAAATGATTTATATTCTTGCACACAATTTCGGTCCCTATTGGTATACCAACTCAAATTTATTTGTCAATAAAAAATGGCACGCCGAGACAATTAATAAAATTACAGACGAATTCAACAGAAGTGATGCTCAGTTCATCCGAGCCTTTAAAAAGAAATATTCCGATCCATTGCCACCTTGCTGGACAGCATTTGAGATAATCTCTTTCGGCTCATTGTCTAAGCTTTATAACAATTTCAAACCAGGAAAAAGCAAGAGAGAACTGGCACATTGGTTTGGCCTCGACGATAAATCATTTGGCTCCTGGTTACACAGTTTGGTCTACGTTAGAAATGTTTGTGCACACCATTCCAGATTGTGGAACCGTGTAATGCGAATACAACCTACATATCCTACTGCTCCCTTAAATCAATGGCTTAAAAATTCGTCAGTTCATAATAACAGAACGTATTATATCCTTTCAATAATAGTTTACCTACTCCAATCGCTTGATAATGGTCACACATTTGTTGAAGATCTAAAAATATTATTAACGAAATACGATAATATCGACCCAGGCGCAATGGGATTTCCGCCAGACTGGGAGCAGGAGCCATTATGGAATACTAAGTAAAAGTGAATATGGTAAAGAGTTTAGGGATTAACGAAGGAATAATTAGAAACTTACCTTCAACGATTCAACCTTTTTTCTTTTATTTTTTTTAACTGGTTTTTGTTTATCTGAAGAATCCTGATGATCCAGAATAATTGAAGGCTTTATGACACTAAATCTAAATTATACACCCAATTTAATTAATCAAACTTGATAAATCTAACATAGTCCAGCATTGCCGTGTTAATTTCACCATCCATATTGGTATTCCATTCTTCCAAAACCAGTTTAATATTGTTATTACCCTTATGGAGATTGATTTTCATTGAATTCGACCATCCCCAGTCTGACCATTCATCCTGCCCTCGTTGTGGGAACACCTGAACACCCTGATAAGCATCGTTTACATACAAACTACGTACGGCACAATTATTATCGGTATTCCATGGTCCTGTCCCGTTTGAATAACGAAAATCGATTAGATAATTACCGGAAGTTTCAACATTTACAGGAACTTCAATTTCACGATTTGTTTTGTGACTGGTTTCAATAAATCCAGTACCAGAAAAGTTGGTGAAATTGGTACCCGAAAGAGTAATATAGTTTTCTAACTCCAGTACTAATTCATTTTCTGATGAATAAATTGCTAATGGCTCACTTCCGAACGATTCGATTCCCTCATCATTAACTGCAGTAACCGAATATTCACTAAATCCATTTTTCTCATGAATAAAATATTCTGTATTGGTTGATTTCAAAAAGGCTCCGTCTTTATATATTTTATATGACTTTGCTCCCTTTACCGGATTCCAGATAATTTTTGAATTTTCGACTTTGGTTTGCGGATTAGGCAAGCTAAATTTATTAGCAACTAAATTTATATCTAAAGAAGAAAAGCTTTCATTCTTCATTTTAATATTCACAATGTGCTTCCCTTCCAGTTCAGCCGGGAAAAATGCATTTTCAATACGTTGCCCGTCAAGGAGGAAAGATTCAATTTCATTTCCGAAACCATCGACTTCAATATCAAGAACTGCATTCCTATATTTAAAATTCGATAAAGTTCTTTTTCCTTTATACGATTTGGGAATCACGGGATTAAATCGTATTCCGTCTACCTCAAAATACATCCCTATAAATAAACGATGTACCATAGCAAGGTTACCAGCCATACTCCAAAGCATTCGGTGCGAGTTTATTTCGGTACCTATATAATCGCCATTCTCGGCTACAAAATTTTCATAGTTTGATAAAAATAAAGCTGCTGCCCGGTAAATAGAAGCCAGGCCATATTCTACTGCTTTTTCATTACCAACCTTTGCTGCCGCCAAATTCCAAAATGATTGTACAAAAGGCCAGATACCATTATTGTGATAAGGTGGAATTCCAGCGATTTGAGGATAAATACAGGTAGTTCCAAATTCAGTAACCGGCGATTTAGTCAATATACTTTCAGCCTGATTTTTATCGGCAACATCGAACAAAACCGCAAGCGCTTCTCCCAATGCCTCAAAACGCGGTGATTGCATCAATGAATTTCGTCCATAAAGATACTGTGCGTAATAACCTTTATCTTCCATCCAAAGATATTTGTTGATACCTGTTCTGATCTCGTTCGCTCTCTCCAAATATTCGTCATAAGGTTTGTTTAAAAGCTTAGCCATTTCAGCCAGAATAATGTGAGCCTGGTAATGAACTATGTTGGTTCCCAGGTTCTCAGAAACGTAAATATCCATGTTCGACATCCACTTGGGGTAGGTTTGCTCCCGCCAGTCGAGAAACGACGATTCTCCCTTGTACATTCCGGTGGTCCCTGATCGCAAAGTTTTCATATCATCATCCAGGGTATTTTTAATAACATCGAAAGCGTATTCCAGCCATTCCTCTTCTCCGGTAACTTTGTAGATTTCCCAGGCAGCTAATGCCCAAGTGGTGCGGTCAGACGAAACAGGCCAGGCACCACCGGAGCCTGTATCCTGAACTATTCGTCCACGCTTCACTTTTTTCATTAAACTGATTTTGGCTACTTCTGGCTCGTGATAAGCAAAAGCTAACAAAGTGCTGTAACTCACATCGCGGGTCCAAACTCCTCCCCATTTTGCTCCTGTACGAAGTGTGCTATCCGGCTCGATATTCAATAAAGCTTCTTCAAGGGCCAGATTGTACAGTGCATCAACAATAATCTGCTCCGAATGATAAGCTGGTTTTGCAGCAACATTTCGAGATAAATTCCACTGTTTTGCCTGATGTTCGTCGCTACTAGTAGGATTTAGCAAAACTGTCAGCTCATAAATTCCATCATGGTTTTCATCCTTCAGTTCCAGATTGTTTTCTTCCAGATTGGAAAAGTCCCAGGTTAGTGGCTCAGAACCACCAGCAATATAAACTCCTTTAAAATCAGATTTTGCAATTCTGCTTCCGTCAAAAGCTTCATAATAGCCTTGTTTGTCGAAAGCTTCTAAAACTTCTGACATATCCAGCCTGAAGGTGTACAAATAATTAACCGGAAGTTTGGATCCGTTATTTTCAGCGACTTTACCGTCTGACTCACCAAACTTTATTAATGGAGAACTGTTTTCGTCACCAATCATAATCCAGTGGTCTTCCCCGGAAATCATTTCATTATCCTTTTCATTAATACTGAATTTGAAGGTAATTAGCCGCGAATAATTGTCGGATGCGGTACTTACATAGTTTGAAACCAGGTTTGTCCGGGAATTCGCTTTCGATTCGTAATTTCCCTGAACAACCTTATTCTTAAAAACCGAGAATTCATTTCCTTTATAGAGCATATCTGATTTTTTTTGGCAGCCCGCAAAAAGAAACAGAATGAATAGTATTGCAATAAGTCGTGTCATATTTTTCTGATTTTAAAGCCTATTTATTGGCCACAAACTATTCAAGCTCCAGAACAATTGTGCTCCAATATTTTAGTTGAGGTACTGTAAGTAATACTTCACCATTCTGCTGGGTAAAATTCAACGATACCGACGTTCCTCCGTTTGCATCGGGTGAAGCAAACCAAATACTGCTTACCTGGAAAAAACGGTCAAAGTGACCACCCAATGCCGGAATAAAATGACCACCCTCGCCAGTTTAAACTGACCACCCCGTGCCGGAGCAAACTGACCA